>DRKV01000456.1 GCA_011051635.1 Chloroflexota bacterium
GAATTCGCCAACAAGGGTGTTTCCTATTGTGCTACCTGTGATGGCCCGCTCTACAAGGGCGAAGAAGTGGTCGTGATTGGCTGCGGCAACTCCGGCCTGCAGGAGGCTGAGATTTTGCTCCAGTACGCCACCAAAGTGACCTTCGTGGAGTTTCTGGGGTACTCGATTGCCGAGAAGATTCTGCAGGAACGCGTCAAGAGCCACGAGAAGACGGTCTGCAAGTTCTCGCACATGGCCGTGGAAATCAAGGGCGACAAGACGGTGCAATCCGTGGTGGTCAAGAACCGCGAAACCGGGGAAGTGGAGGAAATCCCTACCGCGGCGGTCTTCATTTACGTCGGCTACAAGCCCAACACCGCTTTCCTGGAAGGCATGGTTGACCTGGACAAATACGGCTACATCATCACCGACAAGCACATGGCGACCTCCCTGCCCGGCGTGTTCGCGGCTGGCGACGTGCGCTCCGAAAATCTGGCCCAGGTTGCCGTAGCCGTCGGCGATGGAGCCAAAGCCGCGGTTGCCATCCGGGAATACCTGCAAAATCAGCCGGCTGATTGACAAGAACAAGGGCAGATTCCGCTGGATTTTTTCAGCGCAAATCAGCGTGTATCTGCGTCATCTGCGTTCTCTCCGTTTGCAACAGATTGTGAGGCTCTTATGGAAACAACGCCGCCGGAAGGCGAACCCCGAAACGTGAAAGTACTCATCATTGGCTCCGGCCCTGCCGGTCTTTCCGCCGCCCTGTACGCGGCGCGGGCCGACCTTGCCCCCGTGGTGCTCTCCGGGATGGATTTGGGGGGGCAGGTTTCGCAGACGCACATCATCGAGAACTACCCCGGTTTTCCCGAGGGCATCAGCGGCAGCGGCCTGGTGGAAGCCTTCCAGAAGCAGGCGGAGCGCTTTGGGGCCGAAATCGTCTTCGATATGGCTATCGAGGCGGATTTCTCCCGCCGCCCCTTCCGCATCAAGACCCACGGCGGGGAGTTCCTGGCCGAGAGCGTGATAATCGCTACCGGCGCTACGCCGCGCAAACTGGGCGTTCCCGGCGAGGAGGAGTTCGTCGGGCGCGGCGTCTCGTACTGTGCTACCTGTGACGGGCATTTCTTCAAGGGGATGGATGTGGTCGTCGTGGGCGGCGGGGACAGCGCTTTGGAAGAGGGCCTCTTCCTGACCCGCTACGCGGCCTCGGTGACCCTCATCCACCGGCGCGACACCCTGAGGGCCGGCGCAATCCTCCAAAAGCGCGCCCGCGAGCATCCCAAAATCAAGTTCGTCTGGAACACGGTTGTCACCGAAATCCAGGGCGAAGACGTGGTCCAGGCGGTGCGTCTCAAAAACGTCCGGACGGGCGAGGAATCCACCCTGCCGACCAGCGGCGTTTTCATCTTCATCGGGCATACGCCCAACACCCAACTCTTTGAGGGGCAACTGGAGATGGACGGGCGCGGCTACCTGATTGCGGATGAGCGGATGCGCACCAGCATCCCCGGCGTGTACGTGGCGGGCGAGGCTGCCGACCCGGTCTTCCGGCAGGTGATTACCTCCGCCGGAATGGGGGCTGCGGCGGCCATCCAGGTAACCCATTACCTGGAAGGGCAGGCGTAGACCTGCGGCACGTCAGGCCCGCGAAGCAGTCCGGCGAGAGAAGTTGCGGGGCAGCCGAAGGCTCTGCTTTCGGCTGCCCCGCAGTGTTTCTTTTTACGCCATATTTTATCGGGATGGTCTCTGGCGTGATACTTTAGTGATTTTCTTCATCTTGTTTTAGTATATTTTTGGGGGTACACTGAAACCGCTTTCGCAGTTTGTTTTTACAGCAATCCACCCTTTTTGCAAGGAAGGAGCGAGGTCCTATGAAACCTAAAATCTCTATCATCGGGGCTGGCATGACCGGCTCGACCACCGCACATTGGCTGGCGGAACGCGAAATCGCCGACATCGTGTTGGTGGACATCGTCGAAGGCATGCCTCAGGGGAAGGCCCTGGATATGACCGAGGCCATGCCCGTGGTGGGCAAGGATGTCAGCATCCTGGGCACCAACGATTATGCCGATACCAAGGATTCCGATATCGTCATCATTACCGCCGGCTTGCCCCGCAAACCGGGGATGTCCCGCGAGGACTTGCTGGTCAAGAATGCCAACATTGTGGGAACCGTGGCGCGGGAGACCTACAAGTATTCTCCCAATGCCATCTTCCTGATTTTGACCAACCCGCTGGATACGATGACCTACATGACCATGAAGGTCACCGGCATTGACCCCCGCAAGGTCATCGGGCAGGCGGGCATCCTGGATTCGGCCCGCATGAGCGCTTTCATCGCTATGGAAACCGGCGTGAGCGTAGAAAACATCAATTGCTACGTGCTGGGCGGCCACGGCGACAGCATGGTTCCGTTGACCCGGCACTCCAACATCGCCGGCGTGCCTCTCAACAAGTACCTGCCCAAAGAGAAACTGGATGCCATCGTGCAGCGCACCCGCAAGGGCGGCGGCGAGATTGTCGGCCTGCTGAAGACCGGCTCCGCGTTCTATGCCCCCTCCGCAGCCCTGGCCCAGATGGCGGAAGCCATCCTCAAAGACAAGCACCTCATCGTCCCCTGCGCGGCCTACATGCAGGGCGAGTACGGCGTGGAAGGCATCTTCTTCGGCGTGCCCACTATGCTGGGTCGCAACGGCGTTGAGAAAATCATTGAATATGAACTCAACGATGAGGAAATGGCCGCCCTGAAGGTTTCGGCGGACGCGGTACACAAGAGCGTCGAGAAACTCAAGAGCCTGGTCAGTTTTGAGTAATGCCGGATGCAACGCGTCCAAAACAACACCCAAGTGGTCGTTCAGATTTGGAGGAAGTTACCATGATTTTGCATGACAAAATTTCTGCTCAATTGCCCGATTGGCGCGCCCGCGTCACCAAACTGGTCAAGGAATACGGCAGCGTCAAGGTCGGCGATGTGACCGTCAAGCAGGTGTACGGCGGTATGCGCGGTGTCAAGGCCCTTGTGACCGACATCTCCTACGTAGACCCCAATCACGGCATCCGCTTCCGCGGCCATGCCATCCCCGAAGTCCTGGAAAAACTGCCCAAGCCCGACGGCGCGGAAATGCCCTACGTCGGCGGTCTCTACTACCTGCTGATGGTCGGTGATTTCCCCACCAAAGAGCAGGCGCTGGCAGTGGAAGCCGCCTGGGCCGAGAACAGCGAAGTGCCCGCTCACGTCTTCGATGTGTTGCGCGCTATGCCCAAAGATACCCATCCCATGACCCTCTTCGCTCAGGCCATCCTGGCGCTGCAGGGCGAATCCAAATTCGCCAAGCGCTACGCCGAGGGCATGACCAAGATGGAATACTGGGAACCGGCTCTGGACGACGCCATCGGCCTGACCGCCAAACTGGGCGTCGTGGCGGCCTTCATTTACCGCCTGAAGTACCGCGACGGCTCCGTGCCGAAGTACGACCCCAATCTGGACTACGGGGCTAACTTCGCCCGCATGTTGGGCGTGGAAGACAAGAAGTACGAGGATATGGCCCGCCTGTACTTCATCCTGCACTCCGACCACGAGAGCGGCAACGTCAGCGCCCACACCATGCACCTGGTGGGTTCGGCCCTTTCCGACCCCTACTACGCTCTCTCCGCCGCTATGGACGGCCTGGCAGGCCCGCTGCACGGCCTTGCCAACCAGAAGAGTCTGGCCTTCCTGATGAGCGTGCGCGACAAATTCGGCGGCGTCCCCACCCCCGAACAACTGGAACAGTTCGCCTGGGATACCCTCAACAGCGGACAGGTCATCCCCGGTTACGGTCACGCCGTCCTGCGCGTTCCCGACCCCCGCTACGTGGCGCAGTTCGAATTCGCCAAGAGCCACTTCCCCGACGACGAACTCTTCAAAGTGGCGCAGGTCATGTACGATGTCATCCCCGGCGTCCTGAAGAAGCAGGGCAAGGCCAAGAACCCGTGGCCCAACGTGGATGCCATCAGCGGAACCCTGCAATTCCACTACGGCGTCACCGAGTTCGATTTCTACACCGTCCTCTTCGGCGTAGGCCGCGCCCTGGGCGTGACCTCCAACTACGTGTGGGCCCGCGCCCTCGGCCAGCCCATCGAGCGCCCCAAGTCGGTGACCACCAAGATGCTGGAAGAAGAAGTCGGCATCGCCTGATTTCTCCCATCCTAACCCCTAACCCCTAACCCCTAACCCGCTCGCGGGAAATGGGTATGATGAAAAGAAAAAGCGCCGGTCTTGCACCGGCGCTTTTGCGCGGGGGACGTGTGAGGTGCGGTGTGCGGCGTGTGATGTGCGAAGTGCGGAGGGCGTATAAAGGCACCAAGAACCTCGGAAAACCGCTCTGCGCCTCCGCTGCTCTGCGTTTTCAGCCCGAAACAGCCTCCATCGGCCTCGTCTGCCTTTGCTCCGCTGGCAAAGATTTGCCGCCCAACGCGAACGCAACCCCTAACCCGCAACCCCTAACCTCGCCCCCCCTCACGGCCCCGGCGTCCCGCCTCCCGCCGACCCGCTCCAGGTGAAGCCGCGCGGCGCGCTGGTCGCTCCGGCTGCCTCCCATACGGGATTGCCTTCCTCGTCGTTGCCCGTTTGCCGCACGGTCACGACGAACCAGCGGTACAGGTGAACGCTGCCGTCGTCCGGGCGCAAACTGTCGGGGACGATGAACTTGGTATCCGTCACGTAAGATGTCACCTTGCGGGCTGTCCCGGCGGTCACGTCCTCCACCGTCACGGCGTAGGCTTCGTTCTCGCGCAGCGTCCCCACGGAGGCCCATTGCAGGGTGATGGTCTCTGCTTCGGCCCCGAAGGGCGCCCCGTCTGCGGGGAGGAGCAAATTGGGGGCCGGGTACGGCGGCGGGGAGGTCGGCGTGGGCGTCGGGCCGGGGGTGGGCGGCCTCTCGCACAGCGGAATGACCAGCGTCAGGCCGGTATAGACCGTCTCGGAGGGCAGCCCGTTGTAACTGCGGATGGCCTCCATCGGCACCCCGTAATAGGCCGCAATCCCGCTCAGGGTATCACCGTCCTGCACCTTGTACGTCACCTTCTCGCAGGCGGCCTCCGTGGCCTCCGCCGGGCTGAGCGTGGCTGTCGGCGGGGGCGTGTTGGTCGGCGTGGGATGGGGGATGAGCAGCGAACTGCCCACCACCAGACTGTTGCAATCCAGGTTGTTGAGCAGCACGATGCTTTGCACCGAGACGCTGTAACGGGCGGCGATGCCGATGCAGGTATCGCCCGTCGTCACCACGTAGGTCAGCGGCGTGGGGGAAGGCAGCGGCGTGGCCGTGGGCGTAGGCGTCATCGGCGTGGGGGTCAACGTCGCCGTGCTGGTCGGAGTCGGGCTGGAAGTCGGCGTCGGCTCCACCACCCGCCCCGTGGAGCGCAGGGCAAAGAACACCATGACGGCGCCCAGCCCCACGAAAACGGCCAGCGCCAGCATCGCCACCGGCAGGCTGAGAGTGATTTCCGGAACCCGGCTGCTGGGGACTGCCGGCCCGCTTTCCCCGCCGTTGTGCGTCAAATCGGTGCCGCACACCACACAGCGGGTTGCGTCCGGCGCAAGGCGTGAGCCGCAGGTCGGGCACACGCGGGGAGTTTGCGAAAGGTCATCGTTCATAAGCGTTCACTGTGCCGGGAAATCGGCAACCAGCGCATTATACCAGTTTTTCACCTCCGGGATTTTCGCCGCGGAATCCCGAGACCTGACGGGTTTCCAAAACCCGTCAGGTCTGTTGGTCGGCGGTCTCGAGCCCTGATGGGTCTCCAAAACCCGTCAGGTCTGTTTGCAGGGTATACTTCCCGCATGGAAACCTGCGCCCTCTACCTCCACATCCCCTTTTGCCGTCACCGCTGCGCTTATTGCGACTTCAACACCTACGCCGGGCTGGAAAGTCTCATTCCGGAGTACGTCCGCGCCCTCCAAAGGGAAATCCGCTTTTTGGGGGAAGGAGCGGACCCCTCTTTGCGGGTGGCTACCGTTTTTCTGGGGGGCGGCACCCCCTCTTTGCTCCCGTTAAACGCCCTGGAAGGGATTTTCCGCGCCCTGCGGGATTCCTTCTCCCTCGCCGCGGAGGCTGAAATCAGCCTGGAAGCCAACCCCGGCACGGTGGATTTGCCTTACCTGCGCGGCCTGCGCTCCCTGGGAGTCAACCGCCTCAGTTTTGGGGTGCAATCCGCCAACCCCGCCGAATTGCGCCTTCTGGAGCGCATCCACGACTACCCCCAGGCTATTCAGGCCGTTGCCTGGGCGCGGCAGGCCGGCTTTGCGAACCTCAACCTGGATTTGATTTTCGGTCTGCCGGGGCAGTCCCTGGACGCCTGGCAGCGCAGCCTGGAACTGGCCCTGGGGCTGCGCCCGGAGCATCTGGCTCTCTACGCTCTC
>DRKV01000457.1 GCA_011051635.1 Chloroflexota bacterium
ACTACCCGACCACCCGACTGCCCGACTGCCCGACTACCCGACCACCCGACTACCCGACCACCCGACTGCCTGACTGCCCGACTACCAGACCACCCGACCACCCGACTACCCGACTATCCAACTACCCTTGCCCTCCATCGCCCTCCTCCCGCACGTTCACGGCGTCGGCGGGATGGTGTCCTTCCGGCACCGTTTCGCCGCCGGGTTGACGCGTCGCAGCTACCGCGTGGCCGCCTCCCTGGACGAGCCGGATGTAGTCGCCGCTCTCGTCATCGGTGGGACGCGTGACCTGCCCGCCCTATGGCGCGCCAGACGCCGCGGGGTACGCATCGTCCAGCGCCTGAACGGGATGAACTGGCTGCACCGCAAGCGTCCCCTGGGCTTGCGCCATTCCCTGCGGGCCGAATACGGAAACTGGCTCCTGAACACCATCCGCACGCGCCTAGCTGACTACATCGTTTACCAGAGCGAATTTTCCCGCCGGTGGTGGGAGCGCGTCTACGGCCCCGCGCCGGTTCCCTCCAGCGTGGTCTACAACGCCGTGGATTTGGATGTGTACAGGCCGGGGATTAGGGAACAGGGAACAGGGATTAGGGATTGGGGACTAGGCCCTAATCCCCAATCCCTAATCCCCAATCCCCAGTCCCCAATCCCTAACCCCGCAACCCCTAACCCCCTAACCCCTAACCCGCAACCCCATTTCCGTCTTCTCCTCGTCGAAGGCTCCCTCGCCGGGGGCTACGAAACCGGCCTGGAGACCGCCGTCCAGGTGACGCGGCGTCTCAACACCCGTCACCGCACCGCCCTGGGGCGACCGGTGGAACTCTTCGTCGTCGGGCGCGTCAGCGAGACGTTGCGCGCCGCCTACAGCGGCCTGCCGGATGTGCCCCTCGTGTGGGGCGGGCTGGTTCCCGGCGAGCGCATCCCGGAGATTGACCGCTCCGCCCACGTGCTCTATTCCGCCGACATCAACGCCGCCTGCCCGAACGCCGTCATTGAAGCCCTGGCCTGCGGCCTGCCGGTAGCCGCCTTTGACACCGGCGCGCTTCCCGAACTGGTCACCGGCGACGCCGGGCGCGTCGTTCCCTACGGCGGCGACCCCTGGAACCTGGACCCACCGGACGTACCCGCCCTGGCCGCCGCGATTGTAGAAATCCTGCAAGACCAGCCCCGCTTCCGCTCCGCCGCCCGCGCCCGCGCCGAATCCGCTTTCGGCCTGGAACGAATGGTTGATGGATACCTGGAGGCGTTGGAAGTGTGAATCACCAAAGCCTTGCTTCGTGCCCTCGTGTCTTCGTGGTAAACAAACAAGAACCACCAAGACACAAAGACACCAGGAAAATGCCACGGATGCCCTGCTTCGCGCCTTCGTGGTGAAAGAAAAACAGAACCACGAAGACACCAAGACACCAAGTGAACATCCCAAAAGCCCTGCTTCGTGCCTTTGTGCCTTCGTGGTGAAAAACAGGACTACCAAGACACCCCAAAGACCCTGCTTTGTACCTTCGTGGCGAAAGAGAAGAAAAGGCGGTGGAAAATGTATGCTCCACTCTCCGAGAAAGAGGAGAACATTGCATCAAGCATTGTCCAGGCAGCCTACCGTGTTCATAGTCAGTTAGGCCCCGGCTTGTTAGAAAACGTTTACGAGGTCTGTTTCTGCCACGAATTGCACAAAATGGGGTTGCAGTTCCAGCGGCAGGTCGTCGTTCCGGTGGTCTACGACAACATCACTTTTGACGAAGGTTTTCGTCTGGATGTTTTGGTCGAAGAGTTGGTCGTTTGTGAACTGAAGGCCATTCAACAACTCGCCCCCATTCACGAAGCCCAATTGATGAGTTACATGAAATTGACCGGCAAGCGCCTGGGCTTTCTGATAAACTTCAACGTTCCCCTAATCAAACGGGGAATTCGGCGGAGAATTCTCTGAGAGAGTACATCGGCTGATGAAGAAGACCGTCCTTGCTCTTGCCGCGGTATCTGCCCGCATTCTTCCCTTGCCGTTCAAACGGCAAATCTATCGCATCCAACCGTTAGCCCGATTAGTGCGCGGCCTGCTCAACCGCGCCGCGCCCTCCGGCCTGACGGAAATCGTAATCTCCGGCGGCGACCTGCGCGGCTGGCGCATGGCTCTCGACTTGCAGGCCGAAAAAGACTACTGGCTGGGAACCTACGAGCCGGAATTGCAAGCCGCCATCCGCCGCTGGGTGCGCCCCGGCTGGACGGTCTATGACGCGGGCGCCAACGTGGGCTACATCAGCCTCCTGCTGGCGAGAGCCGTCGGCAGCGAGGGACGGGTTTTCGCCTTTGAAGCCCTGCCTGCCAATCAGGAACGCTGGCGGCGCAACGCGGCGCTCAACCCTCAGGGAGGGGCGCTGCGCCTCATCCCCGCCGCGGTGGCCGACAAGACCGGTTCCGCCCGCTTTCTGGTCGGCCCCTCGGACGATACGGGTAAGGCCGCCGGTTCTGCCGGGCGCGCCCTGGAATACGCCGAATCCGTGGAGGTGCCCGCCGTTTCGCTGGATGATTTCGTCTACGCCCAGGGCAATCCGCCCCCGGATTTGGTAAAAATGGACATCGAGGGCGGCGAGGTACTGGCCCTGCCGGGCATGGCGCGCCTGCTGCGGGAAGCGCGTCCCCTCCTCTTTTTGGAACTGCACGGCCCCGAATCCGCCCGCGCAGCCTGGGATGCCCTCGCCGCCGCCGGCTACACCCTGCACCGCATGGCCCCCGGCTACCCCCGCATCCCCTCCCTGACTGAACTGGACTGGAAGGCCTACGTGGTGGGAAAAGGCTGATTGGGCAACAAGCGAACCGCCCCGAACGGTCACATTCACAAGTCATATCTCCGATTCGTCTTGCATTTCAACGTTACGCGTTGTAGAATAGAAGCGGAGGTGAAACTATGCACACGACCCTGACCAAACGCGGGCAAACCGTCGTCCCCGCGGAGATTCGCAAACGCTACAATCTCAAACCCGGCGACCATCTCGTCTGGCTGGATACCGGCGAGGGCATCAAGGTCGTCCCCGTCCCGGCAGACCCGCTAGAGGCTTTGACTGGCTGCGCCAAAGGAGAGGGGCTGCTGGAGGCGCTCTACCGCTACCGCAAGGAGGAGCGTGAACGTGAAAACCGCTGATGCCTCTGCCTTCGTCTTGGACACATCGGCGCTAATGACCCTCTTCGAGAAAGAAGATGGATTCCTGCGGGTGAGGCAGGTCATTCAGCAAAATCAGGTGTTTCTCCCCTGGACTGTCTTGCTTGAAACGACCTACATCACCCGCCAGGAACAAGGTCAGACGGTTGCCGAAGAGCGCTATGCCGCCCTGCGGAGACTGTTCACCGACATCCTGTGGGAGATGGACGAAGGTACACTCCTCACCGCCTCCCGCTGGAAGGCCGATTACCGTCTCTCCTTTGCCGACGCCATCATCGCCGCCTACACCCGCAGCCGGAAAGCCGTCCTGCTCCACAAAGACCCCGAATTCGAAGCCCTGCGCGGCAAAGTCGCCCTGGAAGCCCTGCCCTACAAACTCTGACCTTCACCCTGTTCTCTCCTTCAGGTAACACAACTGCGAGCAGTTGTGCCACAACCAACCCTGCTCCCCTCATTTTGTCATCTCCCCTAACCCGCAACTCCCTAACCCCTAACCCCCTGCCCCCGCAACCCCTAACCCTCCAACAACGCGTCCTGCCCGCATACCGGGCGCCCTTCTTCGAGATTCTCGCCCAGGCCGCCGGGGGATTGCGCCTCTTCGCCGGGCAGCCTCTGCCGGTAGAGAGCATCGTTTCTGCCGAGGAAGGCGCTTTGCCCCACGTGCGGGTCACATGGGGGCGCAACCGGCACTTCCGCGACCCTTCTTCGCGGGCCTTCCTGTGCTGGCAAAGCGGATTACTGGCCTGGCTGGAGCGCGTCCAACCGCGGGCGCTGGTGGTGGAGGCCAACCCGCGTTACCTGAGCAACTGGCTGGCCGTGCGCTGGATGCGCCGCCGCGGCCTCCCCGTGCTGGGATGGGGATTAGGCGCGCCGCGCAGCGGCAACCCCCTGGAACGCACCTTCCGGCTGGCCTACCTGCGCTCCCTGGACGGCGTGATTGCCTACAGCCGCCGCGGGGCGGAGCAGTACCGCGCTCTGGGGCTGGAGCGCGTCTTCGTGGCGCACAACGCCGCCGTCTCCCGTCCTGCCGCCCCCCCGCCGGAGCGTCCCTGGCCGCCGCGCCGCCCGCTGACCGTCCTCTTCGTGGGACGCTTGCAGGCCCGCAAACGCCTCGACCTCCTCTTCCGGGCCTGCGCCGCCCTGCCCCAGGAACTCCGGCCCCGCCTGCTGGTCGTCGGCGACGGCCCGGCGCGGGCGCAATTCGAGGCCGCGGCTGCCGCCCATTACCCGCAGACGATTTTCCTGGGGGCATTGCACGGCGAGGCCCTGCGCCCGCATCTCGCCGCTGCCGACCTGTTCGTGCTCCCCGGCACGGGCGGGCTGGCCGTCCAGCAGGCCATGAGCGCCGCCCTGCCCATCATCGTCGCTCAGGGTGACGGCACCCAGGACGACCTGGTGCGCCCCGAGAACGGCTGGCAGGTTCCCCCCGGCAGTCTCCCGGCCCTCACCGAGACCCTGCGCCAGGCCCTCTCCGACCCCGCCCGCCTGCGCCGCATGGGGGAGGCCTCCTTCCGCATCGTGCGCGACGAAATCAACCTGGAGCGCATGGCGCAGGCCTTTCTGGAGGCGGTGGATGGGGGACGGTAGACAGTGGACAATGGACGGTGGACGGTGGATGGGTCCCATTGATTGCCTCCTAACCTCGCAACCCGCAACCTCGCAACCCGCAACCTCGCAATCCCCTCCCTCATGTCCACTTCCCGCTCTCACCGCGAACCG
>DRKV01000458.1 GCA_011051635.1 Chloroflexota bacterium
GGATGCCGCCGTAAACCGGCAGGAGGGGGAACAACCCGCCGAACTCGTTCAGGTCGCGGGTGTGGGCGCGCTTGTAAATCACGCCGACCAGGAAGAACATTCCCGCCGCGCTCAGACCGTGGTTGAACATTTGCAGCACCGCACCATTCAGGGCGATGGTGGCGTCCGCCGTCCCAATCGCTTTGGCGGCGGCGGCGATGCCCAGGATGACGAAGCCCATGTGGTTGATGGAAGAGTAAGCCACCAGCCGCTTGAAATCATCCTGCCCGTAAGCCCCGAAAGCCCCGAAGATGATAGCCATGACGGCCAGGAAGGCCAGCCAGGCGGCGAAGTGCTTCGCCTCCGCAGGGTACAGCGGGAGGATGAAGCGCAGGAAGCCGTAAGCGCCCATTTTCAGGAGGACGCCGGCCAGAATCATGGAACCGGCGGTAGGCGCTTCGGTGTGGGCATCCGGCAGCCAGGTGTGGAAGGGCCACACCGGAACCTTGAGGGCAAAGGCAATCGTCATCGCCCAGAAGGCAATCGCTTTGGCCGTACTGAAAGACAGCCCCAGCGGAACCGTATCCGTCCGCTGAAGGATGGGCCACATTTTGAACAGTTTGGGCAGGTCATACGAACCCACCGAAACGCCCATCAACTGGATAGCCAGCAGCAACCCCAGCGAAGCCCCCATGGTGTACACCATGAACTTGAAGGAAGCGTAGACGCGGGAAGGAACTTTCATCCCGCCCCACAGTTCGCGCTCCCCTTTGGGGTTGCCCCATTGCTGGATGAGGAAGAACATGGGCACCAGGCCGATTTCGTAGAAGACGAAGAAAATCAGCAGGTCCAGGGCCATGAAAACGCCCAGCATCCCCGTTTCCAGGAAGAGGAAAAGCATCATGTAGGCTTTCACCTTGTCCTGGATGCTGAAGGAGGCCAGGATAGCCAGCGGGCTGAGCAGGGTAGTCAACAAGACCATCGTCAGGCCCAGGCCATCCACGCCGACGTGGAAAGAGGCATTGATGGCCTCGTACCAGGCGTATTGTTCCTGGAACTGGAAGCCCGCCGCCCCGCGGTCGAACTGCATCCATACGACCAGCGCCAGCACAAGCGTCAACAGACTCGTGATGAGCGCCGTCCAGCGATGCAGTCCCTTCGGCTCGCCGGGCAGGAAAAGCATGACCAGCGCGCCCAGCGCAGGCAGGAAGAGGATGAGCGTGAGAAGATGATTGGCGATGAAATCCATCGTTTGCTCCAATATCACTTATCGAACTGCGCTTACGGCATAGCCGTGACGAAGTACACCAGTACGGCGGCCACGAAAATCAGGGCGGCTACCATGTACTGCTGCACGCGTCCGGTCTGGATGACGCGCAACTTGTTGCCGATGCTGCGGGTGGTGTCCGCCACCCAATCCCCAAAGCCGTTGATGATGGGGTCGTCAATCACATAGCGGAAGAAGCCGCCCAGGAAGACGGAAAAGCGTGCCAGGGAGTGCAGGATACCGTCAATGATGCCGCGGTCCATAATCTGGAAGGTCAAGACCGCAGAGACCCACATGGCAGGCTGGACGAAGACTTTGTCGTAAAGTTCGTCGAAGTAGTACTTGTTTTGCAACACAGGGTAGAGTTTGCCCAGCGGCTTCTTGAGGGGGTCTTCCGCCCCGGCGGGGACGTTGCGATACACCAGCCAGCCAGCGTACAAACCACCCAGCGCCACTACCAGCGAGGTCAGCAGCGGCCCCCAGTTGAACCCTTCCACCGCGGCTTCGGCGTGTTCGCCCAGCGTGCTAATCACCCAGGGGTGGAACCAGTTGGGGATGATGCCGCCCAAAAGCGGGAAATTCTCCGGGATGCCGACCCACCCGAATGTCAGGGCGAAAAAGGCCAGGGTCATCAGGGGTACGGTCATCGTCCAGTGGGTTTCCTGGGCGTGTTCGGCCTCTTTGGTGCGAGGCTTCCCCAGGAAGGTGAGGGTAATCTGCCGCATGGTGTAGAAGGCGGTCAGGAAGGCGGCCAGCGCCAGCACCCCGAAGACCCACCAGTGACCGTGGGTAAAGGCGTCCCCCAGAATTTCATCCTTGGACCAGAAGCCCGCCGTGACGAAGGGGAATCCGGAAAGGGCGAAACCGCCAATCAGGAAGGTCCAGAAGGTAATCGGCATCTTGTCCTTCAGGCCGCCCATGTTGAACATATCCTGCGGGTCCACGTGATGGTCGCCGGTGTGGAGAACGCCGTGCTCCATGCCGTGGATGACCGAACCGGAGCCGAGAAAAAGGAGCGCCTTGAAGAAGGCGTGGGTGACGAGATGGAAAGTAGCCGCCACATACGCCCCGATGCCGACCGCCGCCACCATGTAGCCCAGTTGGGAGATGGTGGAGTAGGCCAGGACGCGCTTGATGTCGTTCTGCGCCACCGCAATCGTGGCCGCGAAGAGGGCCGTAAACGCCCCGATGAAGGCAATCACCGTCATGGTGAAATCGCCCGCCTCGTGGCTGGCCTCCAGCAGGGGGAAGATGCGGATAATCATGTACACGCCCGCCGAGACCATCGTGGCGGCGTGAATCATGGCCGAAACGGGGGTGGGGCCTTCCATAGCGTCCGGCAGCCAGACGTGCAACGGCCATTGCGCCGATTTGCCCACCGTCCCGATGAACAAAAGCAGGCCAATCAACCCCGCCGCCGAAAGCCCCATGAAGCCGGAGGCGTGTTCCGCCAGGGCGTGCAGCGTTTCGGGCGCAAAGATGACCTCGTAGCGCAGGGAGCCGGTCGCAGCGTAGATGTAGGCCAGCCCCAGGAGCATGAAGACATCGCCCACGCGGGTGGTGATGAAGGCTTTGATGGCCGCGGCCCGCGCCGAGGGTTTGGCGAACCAGAAGCCAATCAGCAGGTATGAGCACAACCCCATGATTTCCCAGCCCACGAAGAGGGTGAGCAGGTTGTCGGAAATCATCAGGGTGTACATCCCGAAAGCGAAGAGACTGATGAAGGCGAAGAAGCGGGAGTACATCGGCTCGATGGAGGGGACGGTGTGCTGGTGGCCGTGCTCGTCCGTCACGGTGGCGCCGTGGGGGGGCAAGCCCTTGCGGTCGTGGTCGCCCTGCGGCTGGCCGTAATTGTGGTATCCCACGCTGTAGAGGAAAATCGCCAGCACGGTCCAGGCCACGAAGAAGATGCCCACCGCCGAGAGGGGGTCAATCCGCACCCCGATGCGCAGCCATCCATCGGCCAGGGGGAGCCAGTTGACGACGGAGGAGAAGGGATGCTCGGAGAAGTGCTCGACGTGCAGCGCCCGCCAGAAGACCAACATGCTGCCCAGGAAGGACAGGAAGGCCGCCCCGACAGCAATCGTATGGCTGAGCGCCTTGTTCCGATTGGTGAACAGGATAATCAGCGCAAAGGACACCAATGGGAAGAGGGGTAGTAACCAAATCAGAGTTTCAGTTGCCATCACGTATCCTCGCTACCATTTCATCAAATCGATTTCATCGGCGACCACAGTGCCGCGGCGGCGGTACAGGGCGATGAACAGAGCCAGCCCGACGGCCACTTCCGCAGCAGCCACGGCGAAGACCATCAGGGCGAAAGCCTGTCCTGCCACCGTGTCAACATCCAGATAGCGCCAGAAGGCCACCAGATTGATGTTGACGGCATTGAGCATCAGTTCGACACCCATCAGGATGGCAACCGCATTTTTGCGGGCCAGCACGCCGTACAGGCCGATGCTGAACAGGGCCGCCGCCAGGATGAGATACCAGGAAAGGGGAATCATGGCGTCACACTCCTATTTCTTCTTGCCCCAGGCGGCGTACAAAGCGCCCACCATGGCGGCCACCAACAGGACGGAAGCAATCTCGAAGGGGATGACATACGCATCCGGCGAGACCAGCGCCACGCCCAGTTGGGTCAATGTGGGGGTATCATCGGCAAAAGCCGGCGGGAGCGCCATAAACTGCCCCCAGTGGCTGAGCATCCAGGCCAGGGCTACGAAGACCACGCCGCCAATCAGCGCGGCAGCCGGCCAGCCGGGGTTGACCTGCGGCCCGACATCCTCCATCGCCTTGCGGGTCAGCATGGCGGCGAAGATGAAGAGGATGGCAATCGCGCCGATGTACACCACCACCTGCACGACGGCGAAAAATCCGGCATTGAGCAGGACGTACAGCCCGGCCACGCCGAACAAGGACAGAATCAACCACAAGGCAGAGTGAATCACCTTGCGGTCCGTCACCACCATCAGGGCGGCTCCCAGCGTGATGACGGCAAATACCAGAAAGACGAATTGTTCCACTGTCACGGGCAACCTCCTCAGGCCTGGGTAACTTCCGGGGGACGGGCCACGGGGCGGGGCTGCGCCACGGGTTGACGCCGCGGCCTGCGGGCCTCGCGCGTCTCCACAATCCGGAACGCCACCCACAAAATCAGCACATTGACGACCAGATGGGAGAGCACCATCACGCCGTATGACGCACCGCTTATCAGGATGACTTTCTGCACCACCGCGGTGGCAACCAACAGGATGAGTCCCACGGGAGTGAGGAATTTCCAGTTGAAATTGAGCATCTGGTCAATCCGCACACGAGGCAGCGTGCTCCGCACCCACACGACAAGGAAATACACCAGGAAAGATTTCAGCATGAAGTACACCAGCCCCAGGAGGGGGAAGGATTCCGCCCCCCAGCCGCGCCAGCCGCCCAAGAAGAGTACGGCAAACAGCGCCGAGACGGTGAAGGCGTGCAGGAACTCGCCCACGTAGAACATGCCGAATTTCAGGCCGGAATACTCAATGTGGAAACCGGCCACGATTTCGGATTCGGCTTCCATCAGGTCGAAGGGGGTGCGCCCGATTTCGGCCAGCGAGGAGAGGAAGAAGAGGAGCGCCGCCACCGGGGAAACCAGCAGGTAGATGACTTTCTGCTGTTCCACGATGCCGGAGACGCTCATCGTCCCCGCCAGGAGAACCGGAACCAAAAGCGAGATGACGGTGGGCACCTCATAGGAGACCATCTGCGCCACGGTGCGGAAAGCCCCCACCAGGGCGTACTTGTTGTTGGAAGACCAGCCCGCCAGAAGGATAGCCAGCGTCCCCAAAGCGCCGGCCGCGACCAGATAGAGCACGCCGACGTTCAAATCCGCTCCTACCACGCCCTTGTAGAGAGGGATGACCGCCCAGAGCATGAGTACCGCCGCTACCGAGAGAATAGGAGCGAGATTATAAAGGAAACCTTCCACCCCAAAGGGCGTAATGTGTTCCTTGGTGAAAATCTTGATGACATCGGCAATCGGCTGGATGAGACCGTAAGGGCCGACACGGTTGGGGCCAAGACGCTGCTGAAAACGGGCGGCCAGTTTACGCTCCAGCCAAATCAGGAAGATGACCAAAAGCAAAGCGAGCGTGGATAAGACCATCACGCCCAATGCTTTCATTATCAGCGTCACCCCACCCGTAGAGAGACCCCAGCCAATCAGGAGATTGCGCAGCCAAAGAATGATGGAGTTTACCGGGTCAGAGAAAAAGGACATCGAAATTTCTCCTCAAGCGTAGAATTTCGGCACCCTGTCGGGATACCGTCATCGAGACCAGACATAACAAAAGGCTGAATCACGTATTCAGCCTTTGTGCCTATGCCCACTCCAGGGCGCCCTTGCGCCAGGCCGCCAGGAGTTCTGCAAACAGGATGAGAACGAAGAAAGCGCCGGAGAAAACCCCGAAAATCGGTAATTTGTCGAAAGACACCGCCCAGGGGAACAAGAACGCCATTTCTACGTCGAAGATGAGAAAGGTCAGCGCAAAATTGTAGTATTGCACTTTGAACTGCACCCATGTCTCACCCACCGTCTCCACACCGCATTCGTACACGTCATTTTTGACGACATCGGGACGGTGCGGCGCAAGAAAGCGGGCAATCAAGATGGGGCCGCCGGGGAAAATCCAGGCGAGCAACAGGAACAAACCGATGTAAATCCAGTTTTCCAGCATATACGCTCCTTCCGCCCCGCCCTTCCGGGGCTGGTCTCATCGAAGAATACCCTCAACAAGCCTTACAACACAACGAGGAGAGAGAAGATGCGCTCTTCCCTGTCCCCAAGACTTCCGAAGGTTTTGGGCCTTCGGAAGTCCGCTTGGTGTCATTGATAGGATATATCCGATTTTTCGGATGAATGAAGCATGAAACGTGAAAATTTTACCATAGCCCCCCCTCAATCCAAAGAGCAAACGAGAGGACAAATTGCGCCCGCTTGTGTGGCAAATGTCATATTCCCCTTCCTGTGAACTTCTGGGCGGAGGGGAGGGTAAAATGGGTGACTGAGTGACTGGGTAACTGGGTGAATAGGTGATTTGGGATTTGGGACTGGGAACAGGGGTACGTTGTACACTGTATGTTGTACCCCGCACATGACACGTGATACGTGATACTTGATACGTGATACTTGACACGTGATACTTGACACATGACACGCCATTGGGATACCCCTAACGCCTTCCTGCTCCTCGCCGCCCTCGGCACCGTCACCGCGCGCCTGGTCGCCACGGAATGGGTCCCCCACCTGGCGCGCGCCCAGACCCTCACCCTCCTGGGAGCGCTCCTCGGTCTGGCGCTGGGATACAGCCGTTTTCGCCCCGCCGCGGCCCGTCTGTTCAACCTCATCATCGGCAGCGCGGCGGTCGTCTGGCAACTGGGGGAAACCCTGCCCGCCATCCCGTATTGGGCTGTCAGGGTCGCCATGCTGGGGGAACGCTGGCGTTACATCCTTCCCGCCTTGCGCCACGGGGAAGATATAACCGACCCGCTCTTCTTTCTCACCCTGGCCTTCATCACCGCCTGGACGACGAGCAGCACGGCGGCCTTCCTGTGGGTACGCACCGGCAACGCCTGGAACGCCCTGCTGCTCCCCGGCATCCTCCTCTTCGGCGTCCACATCAGCGACAAATTCTGGCCCTATCGCGCCTGGTACCTGGGCATGTACGCCTTCCTCGCTCTCCTGGTGATTGCCCGCGCCCACTACCTCCACAATCGCCGCCGCTGGATGCAGCATCACACCCGCATGCCCGCCTACCTGGGCGTGGACATCACCCGCACCGCCGTCCTCCTGGCCCTCCTCCTGCTCTTCGTCTCCTGGGCAACGCCTTCCATTGAACAGGCCGTCCCCGCCATGCAACAGACCTGGGAGACGGCCACCTCCCCCCTGCGAGAGCGCTTCCGTCCCTGGTTCGCCTCCCTGCGCGCCACCGTGGGCGTGGTCAGCGACTACTACGGAGAAACCCTCGCCCTGGGGCTGGGGCAGCCCCTCTCCGACGCGGTCGTGATGACCGTCCAGGCCCCTGCCGAACACCCCGCCGGAGTGCGCTTCTACTGGCGCGCCCGCGTCTACGACCGCTACGCCGACAACGCCTGGGAAAGCACCCTCACCGAAGAAGCCCCCATCTCCGAGAGCATCTTCCTCGACCCCGCCCTGGCTTCCCAACCCCGCTGGCGCAGCAGCCTGGTTTTCACCGTCCAGCGCCCCTTCGGGACCATCCACGTCGCTCCTCAACCGGTGAGCGTGGACCGCCCCGGCAGGGCGCATTTCGCCCGCAACCCCGACGGCAGTCTGGACATCGGTTATCTGCAAGCCGCCCCCCTTCTCGACGCCGGAGCCTCCTACACCGTCCAGGCCGCCCTCACCGCCGCCACGATTGCCGATTTGCGCGCCGCGGGCAGCGACTACCCGGAATGGGTGCGTCAGCGCTACCTGGAACTCCCCGATGACATCACCCCGCGCACCCTTGCCCTGGCGCGGCAACTGGCCGAAGGCCGCGAGACCCCCTACGACATCGCCCAGGCCGTCACCCGGTACCTGCGCGGGGCAATCACCTACCAAACCACCATCGAAGCGCCCCCCCGCGGGCAGGAAGTGGTAGACTGGCTCCTGTTCGAGTACCGCAAGGGCTTCTGCAACTACTACGCCACCGCCGAAGTCGTCCTGCTGCGCTCCCTGGGCATCCCCGCCCGCCTTGCCGTTGGCTATGCGCAGGGCGAGTACCGTTCCCTCACCCCCGCCGAAGAAGCCCCTTCTCCCGGCGGCGAACCGGAGCGGGGGCAAAATCCCCCCGGCGCGGCTCTGGCAACCTACACCGTGCGCCAGAAAGACCTCCACGCCTGGCCCGAAGTTTACTTCCCCGGCATCGGCTGGGTGGAGTTCGAGCCGACCGCCAACCAGTCTCCCATCCTGCGGCTGAGCGGCGAGGCCATCTCCGCCCCCGCGCCTACGCCTCAGAACCAGCAGACCGCCACCGCCCGCAGTGCCGCCCCTCCCACTCCCCAGCCGCCCTCTCTCCCCGCCTCCCCCGCCCGCCGGACGCCCGCCTGGCTCCTCGTCCTGCTGCGTCTCGCCGCGGCGTTGGGCGCCTTCCTTCTCCTGCTCCTGCTCAGCCCTCAGGGGCGGTATTTCCTGCGATACCTTCTGCCGCGTGAAATCGTAAAGGTGGCGCGGCGTCTCGGGATTTCTCCCCCTGCCCGCTGGGAATCGCTCCCCGAAGACCTCCCGGAACCGCCTCCCCCTCTGGTGCTTGCCCTGGAAGCGCGGCTCCGCCGCTGGGGGATTCCACTCCCGAAGTTTCTCCGCCAATGGGCGGCCTGGGCGCGTCTCACCCCCCAGGAGCGCGCCTGGCACGAAGTCGACCGCGCCCTGCGCCGCCTGGGGGCCTCCCCCCTCCCCGCCGACACTCCCGCCGAGCGCGCCGCCCGCCTGAGCCGCCTCCTCCCCGCCGCCCGGCAGCCCGTCCAACCCCTCCTGGAGACCTGCCACAGCCTGTGCTACGCTCCCCCCCACCCCCTCCCCCCCGCCGCCCCCGCCCGCCAGGCCGCCCGGCAGGTACGCCGCCTTTCCCTCCGCGCCTGGCTGGAGCGCACCCTGGATACCCTCGGTCTGCGCGCCGCGGATGCCGGAGAACACCGGCAGAACTTCCTCCGTTGAAGTCCCAATCCCCCATCCCCCCTCCCCAATCCCAAATCCCTAATCCCTAATCCCTAATCCCTACTCCCCAACCTCCCC
>DRKV01000459.1 GCA_011051635.1 Chloroflexota bacterium
AACGAGGGGCTGGGCACGCCGGCCTACACCATTCTGCCGCCGGGGATGCCGGGCTACGACGAGAGCATTGGGATGCCACCCTACGACCCGCAGGCGGCTCGCGAGGCTCTGGCGGCTTCCGCCTATGCCGACAGCCTGCCCGAAATTACCCTTTTGGAAGCGGGATACGCGTCGGGAGAGGATGATTTCACCACCGCGGTGCTGAATATGTGGGAGGAAACCCTCGGCGTCCAGGTCTCCGTGGAGTACATTGACCCCCTCAAGATGACCGAGATTGCCCGCGAGACGCCTGCCCATCTTGTTTCTTACGGCTGGTGTGCCGATTACCCCGACCCGCAAAACTTCCTGGACGTGCTTTTTAGGGCGGGGAGCGATTTTAACGTCACGCACTACGACAATCCGCAGGTCAATGCACTTCTGGAGAAGGCCAACACCACCTTCGACCCGGCCATGCGGCTGACGCAGTACCAGCAGGCGGAGCGGCTCATCCTGGAGGACGTGGCCGCCATCCCTCTGCTACGCGGCGAGCGTTTCGTGCTGGTCAGCGACCGCCTGGATGGCTATCAACTGGCCCCGATTGGGGTTCCCATCTGGGATTTGGTGCAGTTAAAGCCGTGAGGGGGTGTGGTACACTTTTCTGCAATTCCTCTCGCCCCCGGTCTCTCTCCCCCAGGGAGGGGGACCGGTTGGTGGACCGACAAACCTTCGTTGGATGACGCAGGAGCGGCGCGTGCTCATACAGGGACGCAGAGAACACGGCGTTTTATCAAAAAATACCCTGTGTTCCCTGTATCTCCGCGTGAGAAGAACATAGCGGGCGCTTTGTCGGTCAATCAGGGGAGAGAAGTCAAGCGGGCGCCTCGCGCCCGAAAATCCGCAGAAATGACATTCCCCCGGAGAACGAAACGATGCGACAAAACGACTGGGTGCCCTGGGCTATTGGATGCCTGATTCTCTTCTTGCTCTTCTGCCTGTTCCTGGCGGCGCTGACCGTCGGCGGGGCTGTTTGGATGGTGTACCAGACCGCCAGGAACCCTCTCCCCATCCCGACCGATGTGCAGGGATTTGTGCTGCCCACCCCCACCCCGTTGGTGGTGCGCCCGACATCGGCCCCGGGGGTCACGCCTACCCCGGTCTCGACGGAGACCCTCCTCACGCTGGAAGAATCCATCGTCCCCAACAACGACCCCGTGGATTTGGCGCGGCGGCTGGGGGGCGTCCCCAACGTGCCGCTCACGGTCACCCCGCCGCCTCAGCCCTTCCAGGTGGGCGACCGGCAGACTTTCTGGGTTTCCAACGTGGACGACAACACCAACTTCCAGGTGGATACCACCCTGCGCTACGTCACCGACCACGCCTATTTCTGGATTGAGGACGGGGTGGACTACGACGCCGACGACCTGCGCAACCTGGCGGAGGCCTTCGAGAACAAAATCTATCCCACCGACCGCGCCTTCTTCGGCAGCGAATGGACTCCCGGCGTGGACGGCGACCCGCACATCTACATCGTCTACGCCCGCGGCCTGGGGAGCAACCTGGCGGGCTACTTCTCCTCCGCCGATGAGGTGCATCCTCTGGCGCACGAGTATTCCAACGCCCACGAGATGTTCCTTTTCAACGCCGATAACGTCGGCCTGGGGGAAGAGTTCACTTACGGCGTCCTGGCGCACGAGTTCCAGCACATGATTCACTGGTATCAAGACCGCAACGAAGAGTCCTGGCTCAACGAAGGTTTCTCGGAACTCGCTTCTTTCCTGAACGGCTACGATGTGGGCGGATTCGATTACGCCTTTGCGGATGACCCCGATATCCAGTTGACTTACTGGCCCGTAGATGATACCGCTCCCCATTACGGGGCCGGCTTCCTTTTTGTGGATTACTTCCTCGACCGCTTTGGGGAGCAGGCCACCCAAAGTCTGGTAGCCCACCCCGAAAACGGGATGGTCAGCGTGGACGCGGTGCTCTCCGAAATCGGGGCGCAGGATACCCTGGCGGGGGGGACGCTCTTCGCCGATGCCTTCTTCCGAGACTGGACGCTGACGAATTACATCATGGATGAAGATGCCGCCAACGGGGAATTCGTCTATTCCAACTATCCCGATGCCCCTCAGGTGGATGCCACCGAGCGGGTGCGCTCCTGTGACGGGAGTTTCCAGACGCGGGATGTACACCAGTACGGGGCGGATTACATCCGTATCACGTGCAACGGCGATTACACCCTGCGCTTCGAGGGCGGCATGGAAGTCGGGCTGCTCCCCGTTGATGCCCACTCCGGAGATTATGCTTTCTGGTCCAATCAGGGGGATGAATCGGATATGACCCTCACCCGCCAATTCGATTTCACCGCCGCGGAAGCCCCCATCGACATGGAATACTGGACGTGGTACGACCTGGAGGAGGATTACGACTACGTTTACCTGACGGCCTCCACCGACGGCGGCGCGACCTGGGAAATTATCGAAACCCCCTCCAGCACCGCCGAAGACCCTTCCGGCAACAGTTACGGCTGGGCCTACAACGGCAAATCCGGCGGCAGCGGGGTGTGGATTCGCGAGAACGTGGACCTCTCGGAGTTCGCCGGGCAGAGCGTCCTGCTGCGCTTCGAGTACGTCACCGATGCCGCGGTCAACGGCGAGGGCTTCCTGCTGGACGATGTCAGCATCCCCGCGATTGGGTATCAGACGGATTTCGAGAACGATGATGGCGGGTGGGAAGCCGCAGGTTTCGTGCGCATCGAAAATGTGCTCCCCCAGACGTTTCAGGTGACGCTGATTACCCGCCGCGGTAGCGACGTGGTGGGCATCGAGCCGTTGACCCTGGGGACG
Organism: Chloroflexota bacterium; assembly: GCA_011051635.1. Taxonomy (GTDB): domain Bacteria; phylum Chloroflexota; class Anaerolineae; order Anaerolineales; family DRKV01; genus DRKV01. Next base: position 2,826 of record DRKV01000459.1, read on the forward strand.
GATAACAGCGTAGAAGTGCCGGTTTCCCTCTCCGGCAGAGATGAGGCTGTCCTGGTGGTCAGCGGCACGACCCCCTTCACCCGCCAGAAGGCCTCCTACCGCTTCGCCCTGCTTCCCTGATGACAAGACCTGACGGGTTTCCAAAACCCGTCAGGTCTTCGTGTGCCTTACGCCTTGGCGCGCAGTTGTTCCAATTGGGCTTCCAGTTCCTTGCGGCGTTCCTCGGCGGCCTTTTGAATCTCGCTCCGAAACGCCTCCACTTCAGAACGCAGGCGGTTCTTCACTTCGGGGCCGGGAGCCGGGGCCATGAGAATGGCGATACCTGCTCCGATAGCGCCTCCCAACAGCGCGCCGCCCACAAAACGTAGCAAACCTCGCATGGGATTGTCCTCCTGTATCTGGTATCAGCGATGTAAGTCCAAATTGTGGCAGGGATATTGTAACATGACGTCTCAACAAAAAAAGGTGTTGGGGATTCTGGCGATTTTGGTGACAGGTATGTTTTTGGCTTTTGCTCTTCCGAACAGCAGAGGAGCGCGGGATGTAGCCATGATTTCCATTTTTGAGCCGGATGAATACGCACAGTATTCTCACCCTATCCGCATGTTGACGCCTGCCAAGACGTTTGTGGCTACTTTGCATCGTTTTGTCTTCTACCAGCACTATTACTACGGATACCCTTTTTATCTCTTCTCCGTCGGTGTACTTGCTGTGCTCAAAATGCTTGTGGGCCTCGGGAGCGTGCAATGGAATATGCTTCTCTTGCGCCAGATGGTCAGCGTATTCCCCATGCTGCTGGCGATTGTTCTCCTGGTGTATCTGCACACAGAATTCAAGTCTTATCTTATTTCTATTGGCTTATTCCTGTTTCTGGCAACGCTGCCGGGGGTTGTTAAAAACAACTTGTGGTGGCACCCCGACGGGTTGACCATTCTCTTTGTCGTTTTGGTCTTTTTCTTCTTGCAACGCGACCGTCTGCGCTTCAAAGAGAATTTTTATTTTGCCGCCATAGCGTGTGGGGCGGCAACGGGCACGAAACTGATAGGGCTGTTCTTCTTTTTAACTATCCCCTGGTACTTGTTCTTGGGCGTGTGGGAGAAGGCTATTTCTCTTCGGCAGGGCTTGCTCCATGCCCTCGGGTTTGTGGCGGCTATGTTCGGCACGGCGGTTCTCCTGAATCCGGTGCTTTTCTTTCCTCAGGGGCGCGCCGCAGTATGGAAAATCCAGACGCGTCAGGCCGAGGCCATGTCTTTTGGATGGGATGTTGCTTACCGGAAGGGCATCCGGGGCTGGTTGCCGGTCATCCGGGAAGCCTACGGAACCTGGCCGTTCTTCCTGGCTTTGGGATTGGCTTTGGGCATCGTCCTAAACGAGAAATCTCCCCGCCGCTTGAATCAGTTGATACTGACGTGGAGTATTCCTTTTCTGGTTTATGTGATTCTCCGAATCGTCATCCATCCGGTTCATTTTTTGCTTCCTGTCGCATTGCCGTTGTATTCCATCCTGGGGAGCGCCGGAATGATGTTGCTGTCCCCCAAAACGTTGAAGATTGCTCCCTCTGCAAGACGTATCGTGACGGGTATCATCCTCGGGGGCGTGTTGTTGCAAGGGGGATACAACCTCCAATGGGACTGGTGCGCCTATCAAGACGCCTTGCACAAAGAGCGGGACAATCCCTCCATTCAGTTTTATCAAAACGTGAAGCGTTCCGTGTTGAGCGTGCTTGAGGGCGAAGAGAACCTGACGGTCTATCGG
>DRKV01000460.1 GCA_011051635.1 Chloroflexota bacterium
CAAATTGAGATAAACATTCCGGCGCGGAACCTGCTCCAGTGTGGGCACACTGCTGCGTTTGGCACAGACAAAAGAGATGCCGGTGGGTCCAGAAATCGCCTTGTTGGCCGAACCGGTGGCTACATCGATGTGCTCGCGCACGACATTCACATCTTCACCGCCAATCGCGCTGACGCAATCCACAAAGTACTTACGGCCATGCTTCTTCACGACCTCGCCGATTTGCCCGACCGGATTGCGGATGCCCACACTGGTTTCCTGGTAAACCATGCACACCCATTGAATGCGCTCATTTTCCGCCAGGGCCTGGTCTACCGCCGCCACATCGGGGGCCTCTCCCCAGGTAAACTCCAAGCGGTGAACGGTGTAACCGTAACAAGACAGAATCTCATCCAGGCGGTCGCCAAAAACGCCGTTTTTGACTAGCAGCACTTCATCTGTCTCTTTGATGATGGAAGAAAGCGCCGTCTCGTTGGCAGCCGTCCCGGAGCCGCTGACCATGATGGCCGTGTAGTTTTCATCGGCATTGAACAGGCGAAGCAAATTCTCCCGATTGCGTTTCAGATAGCCCTCAAAAGTTCTCCGGCGATGGGGAATATCGGGGTGGGACATGGACTTTTTGACCCTGTCCGATGTCATCACCGGACCGGGCGTAAAGAGTAGCAGTTTTTTTGTCATTTTTTATCACCTGGTGTTTTCTCGCAAAGCAGAGAATACGAAATGGTTATTCAGGAAACGAGCGTTTGGTGAAGATGATGCGGTCGCCGCGGTAGATGTCGCGGGCATACTCAAAGGGAATGTTATCCGCAGTCATGGCACAGCGCCGAATTTCCAGGGTGGGCAAATCCACAGGGACTCCCATGATGTTAGCCCATTCCGGTTCCAGCGGCGAAATTTCCAGTTCCTGCACCGAACCGGCGGGTTCGACCGAGAAGTATTTTTTCAAAATGCCGTAAATGGAATCGGTGAGATGAAAGTCGAGCAGGTCGGGAAAAAGGCGCTCCGGGAAGTAAGAATCCTCCACCGCGATGGGTTCGCCGTTGGCGGTGCGCAGGCGGACGATGTGGAAGACAGCATCGGGAGGGGCAAGTTTGAGAGATTGCACCACTTTGGGGTTCAGCGCCTCAAAGGGCAGTTTCTCCGCCACGATGATTTTCGCCCCGGGATGCACGCCGGCCTTGCGGAGTTGTTCGTGCAGACCATCCAGTGAACTGAGGTCAAAGTAGAATTTAGGCTGGGCCACATAGGCGCGCGAACGGTTGCGCCGTACAATCAGGCCGCGTTGGACAAGAATGTTGATTGCGGCGCGGGCCGTCATGCGCGAGATGCCGAACCTTTCGGCCAGTTCCCGCTCGGAGGCAATCCGCGCCTCGGTGGGAAGTTGTCCCGATTCAATTTCCCCGGCGATTTTCTCGGCGATTTGCCGGTAAAGGGGGAGGGAGGAAGTCTCATCTATAACCATAAAGTTCTCAGGCCGCTGAAAAGGGATGCAAAATCTCCGGCTCCTGCACGCGCACCGTGTGGGTGACCAGATGCTCCTGCGGGGTCCAGTAGTGCAACTGGTAGGCGGGCACATCCAAAATGTAGGCGGAGCGTTTCAGGGTCAGGTCCACATAAAGGCGCATCCCGATGGAGGGTGCGGTGCTGACCACGGTTCCGCCCCAGCGCGCCAGCGAAGCCAGGTGGATGTGCCCCGCCAGGATACGGATAACGTTGGGGTGCGCCCGGACGATGCTCTCCAGGCGGGAAGCGCCGAGGAAGCCGTCCAGGTCGGTTTCGATGAGGCCCATCCGCAAGGGAGGATGGTGCATGAAAAGCACCGCGGGGCTGCGGGGAGCCTCCTCCAGGGCAGCCTCCAGCCAGGCAGCCCGCTTTTCGCACACTTCACCGCCCGGCGCGCCGGGGATGGTGGTATCCACGGCTATCAGGCGCAGCGGATACCCCTCGATGGTGTAGTGGATGAAGGTTTCATCCTCGGCGGGGCAATGTTCGGCTGCAAAGGCGGCCCGCAGTACGGCGCGGTCATCGTGGTTGCCGGGGATGACGTAAAAGGGGACGCGCAAAGCGTCCAGGAGGGAAGCCGCCCGCTCCGCTTCCTCGGGGCGGGCGTTGTTGGTCAGGTCGCCTGTGACCAGCACCAGGTCGGGCTGGGGGTCGAGGCGGTTGATGTGGCGGATACAGCGGGCAAGATTCTCGCCCATGGGAGCCACCCCGAAGGTGCGGCGTCCCCATCCGGCCAGGTGCGTGTCGCTGATTTGGGCGATGAGCATGGCAACGAGAGCGGCGCGTCAGGCCAGGCCTTCTTCCTTCTGGAATGCGGAGGCGGCCAGCCCCAGGAGGCCGGTAGTGACCATCATCAGCACACTGACGGCGTTGATTTCAGGCGAGATGCCGAAACGCAGGCGGGAATACAGGATGATGGGCACGGTCGGGTCGGGGCCGCTGAGAAAATAGGTGGTGTTGAAGTTCTCGAAGGAGAACAGGAAGGCGATGATGGCCGCTCCAAAGATGGCCGGCCCCAGAAAACGCAGGGTGACGTGCAGGACAGCGGCGGAACGCGTCGCTCCCAGGTCCATAGCGGCCTCTTCCAGGGAGAGGTCAAAGCGTTTCAGGCGGGCGGTAATCACCAAAGTGGTGGTAGTTGCCACGAAACTGACCTGCCCCAACACCACCAGCCAGAAGCCGGGGCGCAGAAAAGTGCCCGCTCCGTTCCCCAGGGCGCTATCCAGGGCGTTGGCGATACCGTGGGAGAAGGCCAGGATGGAAGTGCCCAGGACGACGCCGGGAACCACCAGCGGCCCCAGCATGAGCATGTACAGAAATTCCTTGCCGACGAATTTCTCGCGCACGAAGAGAAAGGCATTGTTGACGCCCAGGATGACGGAGATGAGCGTCACGGCCACGGCCACCTTTACGCTGGAAACGACCGCCGCCATCATGCGGGCATCGTCAAACAGCCCCACCCGGTCGGGTGTGCTGGATTTGAACCAATCCAGGGTGAAACCCTGCCAGGGGAAGGAGGCGGAGGGGTTGTTGTTGAAGGCCAGGATGGTGACGATGACCAGCGGTCCCAGCGTGAAGACCAGAATCAGGAGGATGTAGGCGTAGAAGAGCCACCGGCTGAGCGACTTTTGGGAATTCGAGGCGGCGAACATCACATGGCCTCCGTCAAATCTTGTTTGGTGATTTTGAGGACAATCCAGACGAACAACACCGAAAAGGTCAGCAGAATGACCCCGAAAGCCGCTCCCTGGTTCTGGTTGAAGCGCACGATGAACTGGTTGTAAATGCTCTCGGTAAACCAGAGGCTGTTCTTGCCGCCCAGGAGGGTCACGGTGACATAGTTGCCCAGGTTGAGCATGAAGACCATGATACTGCCGACCATGATGCCGGGCGCGGCGTGAGGGATGATGATTTCCCGCATGGTGGACCAGAAATCGCCGCCCAAATCGTACGCGGCTTCAATCAGGCTGTCATCGAGGGTATCCAGCGAGTTGATAATCGGGATGGTCATGAACAGCAGCGAAGTGTAAACCAGCCCGACGACAATCGTGCTGTTGTGGTAGAGAAACTCGATGTTGTGATGGGTGATACCGAGATACTGCAAGAGATAACTGAGCACGCCCGTTTCCCGGAAGAGAATCATCCAGGTGAAGGCCTGAATCAGTTCCGAGACCCAGTAAGGGAGGACGATGGCTATCAGCGCCAGCGCCTTCATTTTGCGCCCCAACACTTTGGTGATGATGAACGCTGCGGGGAAGGAAATGAACAGGGTCAGGAGGGTGGTGACGATGGAAAAGGTGGTGGTGCGCACGAAGACGTTCCGGTAGAGGGAACTGTTGAAAAATGCAGCGTAATTTGCCAGGGTGAAGGCTCCGCTGCGCCTGTCCATGAAGGACAGCAGGAACAATTTGATGTGCGGCAGGACAAAGAGCAGCCCTATCCACAAGAGCGTGGGCAGCAACAAAAGCCACAATCTCTGTCCGCGCCTGAAACGGGTGGAGAGGTGCATGGTCAGGCCTCCTTTCCGGTTGGCGAGCGGAAGGCGTTAGCCGCGTCCCAGCGCCAGGAAAGCGTCACCAAGTCGCCCGCGGCGACCTCGGGAGCCTGCTCGGTATGCTGAAGTTTGACGTTGATGGTAATCGGCGCGCGGCCTTCCAGCAGGTTGACCACAATCAGGGAGTGCGAACCGTCGAAGTTGATTTCTTCGATTTTTCCGGGGAAGCCGTTCTCGTGCCGTCCGGGGCGCAGCGAAATCATCTCGGGGCGGATGAAAAGGTCAACCGTATCGCCGGGAGAAAGCGGCTCTCCCATACGCCCGGACATGAGAATGCCCCCAAAGTCCACCTCGCAAACCTGCGCGTCGCGCATCCGGACAAGACGCCCGCCCTCCAATTTGTTGTTCTCCCCCACAAAGGAGGCCACAAAATGGGTCGCCGGGCGGCGGTAGAGTTCCTCCGGCGAGGCAATTTGCTCGATTTTGCCCCGATTGATGACCGCGATGGTATCGGACATCGCCAGGGCGATGGTCTGGTCGTGGGTGATGTAAACGAAAGTGGTCCCCATGCGCGCCTGGAGGTGCTTCAGTTCCAGTTTCATATCCTGGCGCAGTTTCAAATCCAGCGAGCCGAGTGGTTCGTCGAGCAAGAGGACGGTGGGGTCCAGCACCAGACTGCGGGCCAGGGCAACGCGTTGCTGCTGGCCGCCGGAGATTTGATTGATTTTGCGCCGGCCCAATCCCTGAAGGCCAACGCGCTCCAGCGCCTTGCGGGCCAGGCGCTCCATTTCGGCCTTGCTCATCCCGCCCCGCCGACGCAGCCCGAAGGTGACGTTGCCGAGCACGTCCATCATGGGGAAGAGCGCCAGGCGCTGAAAGACCATGTTGCAGCGGCGCTTGTTGGGCGGCACGTCGTTGACGCGCTCCCCGCCAATGTAGATGTCGCCGGAGGTGGGGGTTTCGAAACCGGCAATCATCCGCAATACCGTAGTTTTACCGCTGCCCGAAGGTCCCAGGATAGAAAAGAAACTCCCCTTGGGGACCTCAAAACTTACGTCGTCCACGGCAACCAAATCGCCAAATTTTTTCGTGACGTGAACGAGAGATACGTCAATTTCCTGAGGCATCGTTGAATCTCCTGCCGCTATGGAACACATACCCCCACGGGATGAAGCCCGCGGGGGTATGGTCGAGGAGGTATACCAATTTACTTGGACTGGGCTGCCTTGATTTGCTCTTCCACGTCGGCTTGAATGTCGGTGGCGTAAGAGGGCAGCGGGAAATACCATTTGATGGTTTCCATCTTCTCCGGGGGAAGGCTTTCCGCTACCAGTTTGGCGATTTCGGGGGAAGCCAGTTCCGCCGAGCCTTCGGAAGCCGTCTGATAGCCGGTGTTGTTGACAATCACGGCGGCGTTGTGGGGGTCCATCACGAAGTTAATCCACTCGTAGGCGGCGTCCACATCTTCGGCTCCGGCAGAGATGGCGAAAGTATCGAACCAGCCCACGGCGCCTTCTTTGGGAACCACGTACTTGAAGCGCGCGTCGTCTTTGGCAAGGGTCCAGGCAATCGCGTCCCAACTGGTTGCCACCCAGACTTCCTCGCTGGTGAGGAGTTCTTCCAACTGCTGGCGGGAATCCCAGTAGGTGCGCACGATGGGCTTGCACTCAATCAGTTTGTCCCGCACCTGGTTCATCACCTGGCGGTAGGATTCTTCGTCCTTGACGGCCTCAGCGGGGTCCAGCCCCAGAGCGTAAGCGAACATGTAGAGGGTATCGTACTTGGCGCGGTAACTGACGCGGCCTTCGTACTGGGGGTCGCACAGGTCAAGGTAACTTTGCCCGGCATCCGGAGCCTTCTCCACGTTGACGACCATGGCCGTCGTGCCCCACACGAAAGGCAGGGCGTAGGACTTGCCCTCGAACTTGGACTGTTCCAGGATGGAATCCAGGTAGGCTTTGGTGAACTGGTCGGTCTTGACCTTGGAAATGTCAATCGGCTGATAGATGCCGAATTCGTCCTGGGCAGTGCTGACGTAGTTCAGAGTGGGGGAAACCAGGTCGTAGCCGACGCCGTTGGTAGCGGCCATTTTGGCAATCAGTTCGTTGTTATCGCCAATGTAGGTGACTTCAACCTTTATCCCGGTGGCATCGGTGAACTTGTTGACCAGTTCTTCGGGGGCGTAGCCTTCCCAGGTAAGCATCCGCAGGACGCGTTCGCTTTTCTGGGCAGGGGCACCTTCCTCGGGGGCAGGCGTGGGGGTTGCGCCAGGGGCACAGGCCGCCAACACCAGTCCCATAATCAAGACCGCCATGACAATGGCATTAATTTTGCTTTTCATTACGTACTCCTCCTTGTACTGATAGGTGAAAATCTGACCGAAAAACGTGAGGGCTGATTTGTATGGCTATCTCGTCATCCACCGCGCTCCTTTCACCAGAAACCGATAGGCCGAAAAACACACCCTCCTTGCCCCCTCCAGATACAGATTGTAAAACAAGCAATACCATTTTGCGACGTAGTATACCACAAGGATTTGGTATATACCAGATACAAAAAGGTAAGACAACTGCGAGCAGTTGTCCCGCGAAGCCGGGGGAAGGATGCCAGCCGCGTGCCGTTGCGGGAAACAAAAAAAGCCCCGCGGGGAGCATTCGCGGGGCGGGATATTTCGGGGGATGGAAGAGATTCAGGGCTGCGGCGTGACCGGTTGGGCGGCCTGCCGCGCCAGGAGGAACCAGTCCGTGACGGTCAGGAAGCGGTCGCTAAGACGGTAGAGCGGCCCCATGCGCACACCCTGCACCTCGGCATCCACACCGTAGGTATAGACGGGGTAAAAGAGCGGCAGGGCGGGCAACGCTTCTTCGAAGCGAATCTGGAAGTTCTGGTAGAAGCGCTTGCGTTCGGCGGGGTCTGCGGTGATGCGGGCCTGCTCCAGATATTCGCTGGCCTGCCGGTCGTCCCAGCCGCCGTAGTTCTGTCCCTGCCGGGCCTCGGACTGGTGCCAGAAGGGGTAGGGGTCGGGGTCCGGGGAACCGGAGAAATCCAGGTCAACGAGAGCAGCCTGAAAGGCGTGCTTTTCCAGGTGGTCACTTATCAAGGCGGCATAATCCACGGGGACGAGCGTCACCTGTACGCCGATGCGCTTCCAATCCGCTTGCATGGCCTCCGCAAGGGCGGCGTGGCGTTCATCATCGGGGTAGAGCAGGTCAAACGCCAGGGCGAGGTCATCTTTGGCGCGCACGCCATCGGAAGCAAGCACGTATCCGGCTTCTTTGAGACGCTTCGCGGCGGCATCGGGGTCGTAGGCCTGGGATTGCAGTCCGTCGTAGTACGCCCACGTGCCGGGGAAGATGACCCCCGTGGCCTGGATGGCCTGCCCGTCGAGGAGATGGTCAATCATCCACTGGCGGTTGAGACCCTCGAAAAGGGCGCGGCGCACGGCGGGTTCCTGCAAAAAGGAGACTTCCTCATCCCGCAGATTGAAGAGCACCATGCCGAGTTTGGGGAGACGCCCGGTGTAGAGATTGAGTTCGGGTTCGGCCAGGGCCTCGGGAAGGATGTCCGGCGCGACCTGCGAGATGCCCATGACCGTTTCCTCACGGTAGGCTTGCAGGGCAGAGACGGCATCCGGGTAGTATCGAAAGACGAATTGCTCGATGAAAGGCGGCTGGAGGTGGTAATTTTCGAAGGCGGCCAGCGAAAGGCCGGTGATGCGGCCATCCTCAATCAGAAGGCGCTCGAAGCGATAGGGGCCGGTTCCCACCGGCGAGAGGTTGAAATCAGCGTTGAGCAGGTCGGCGGCGCTCATCTCCCCCAGGAGATGCTCCGGCAAAATCCCGAAGCTGAGATAATCCAGGAAGGGGGCAAACGGCTCCGGCAAGCGGAACTGGACGGTATGTTCGTCCAGGGCAACCGCTTCCACCTGGTTCCACATGGCGCGCAAGTCGGCGGGGATGGGCAGGTCGGGACTGCGCAGCATCTCCACCGTGAAGAGCACATCCCGGCTGGTGAGCGGCTCGCCGTCGTGCCAGCGGACTTCGGGACGCAGGGCAAAGTTGTAGATGGTGGCATCCCGCGAAATCCCCCACGATTCGGCCAGGTCGGGCTGGGGCTGTCCCTTGTCGTCGAAGCGCACCAAACCACTGAAGAGAAGGCGGTCAACGTCCTGGTCCGCAGGGTTGTAGAAATCCAGGAGGGGGTTGAAGCGGCCCGGCCGCCCGATGAGGGCCTCGGTGTACACGCCGCCGCTAACCGGTTCGGGGGCGATGATGGCCGGCAGGGGCGCTTGCTGGGTCAGGAGCAAGACGCTGACCAGTACCAGGGCTACCAGGGCAATGAGGAATTGCCAGCGGAGGGATTTCATGAGGGGGGGAGGGGTTGCGAGGTTAGGGAGTTAGGGAGTTGCGGGTTAGGAGGTTGCGGGTTAGGAGGTTGCAGGTTAGGGGCGAGGGCAAATCTGCCTGTGTCATCTGCGCCCTTAAACGAAAAGCGCCCGGCGGAGGCAGGAGACGGGGAGGGACAGGCCGCTCGCGATGCCTCTGAGGCGCTTTTTCGGGGGAAATCTCAGCCGACCAGGATAACGGCGGCCAACGCCAGGGCAAAGAAGATGACGCTCAGAATGATGGTGATGCGGAAGAGGGTCTTCTCGATGCCGCGGCGGGCTGTGAAAACGCCGCCCGTGTCGGCGCCGGTCAACCCGCCCAGCCCGGCACCCTTGCTTTGCAAGACCACGCTGATAATCAGGGCAGTTGACGTTATAATCAGGGCAATGTCCAAAAAGGTTTCCACGCGTACCTCCGAAGTGTCGAGTGCGGAATGGTGAATGCGAAGTGCAGAATGGTGAATGCAGAATGCGGAAATTAGCCGCTGGATTATACCTTTGAGGCCGGAATCCGTCAAACTCGCGCAAAAGCGCAATCCGACCTTTCTCCCCCTCACAAATCCTCCATGAACTTCAACTTCCCTCTCTACCTGCGTCTGATGCACGCTTCTTTCTTCCGCAGCCGGAAGACCCCCGGACGCCTGTGCCCCCAACGGCTGGTCTTCCTGCTGGTGCAATCGCTCGTGCTTTACCCCCTGCTGGAAATTCTGCACCGGCTGGCCTGGGGATTGGACAGGCTGCTCTACCCCGCCTACCGGAAACAGGAGGTGGAAGCGCCGGTCTTCATCATCGCCCCGCACCGGTCGGGAACCACGCTGCTGCTCGACACGCTGGCGCGCGACCCCCAGTTCCGTCCCGCCGCCCTGTGGGAGATTCTCTTCGCCCCCGCCATCGTTGAGCGGAAAGCAATCTGGGCGATAGGGGCTCTCGACCGCCGTCTGGGAAGTCCTCTCACCCGCGGGTTGCGCGCCTTCAAGCGGAGTTGGAACGCCCTGCCCCAAAACCGCCCCCTGCTCTCCCTCCACCCCCTGCACTTCACCCGCCCCGAAGAAGACATCCAGTTCCTGCTCCACCTCAGCACCACCTACGACCTGCTGGCCTTCCTCCCCTTCCCCGACCTACTGCGCGATTACGCCGACTACTCGCGCCGCGTCCCGGCCCACCGTCGCCGCCGCGAGATGGCCTTCTACCGCGACATGGTGAAGCGCCACCTGTACGCCCACAAAGGCGGACGCCCGCTGAGCAAATCCCCCACCTTCTCCCCCGCCATCCCCGACGTGCTGGAGACCTTCCCGGATGCCCGCTTCATCCATCTGGTGCGCGCCCCCGTCAAGGTAGTTCCCTCCTCCTTTTCGCTGTGGCGCGGTCACTGGATTATGAACGGCTGCCCCCGCGATGAAGACCTGGCCGAGGCCGCCCGCTCCATTCTGGAGCACAACCGCATCTGGTACCGGCGGCTCTACGAGGATTTGGCGCATCTGCCCCCCGAACGCCTCGTGCGCGTCTCCTACGACGAACTCAAAGCAGACCTCCGGGGGACGGTGGAACACATCTACCGCCAACTGGAACTGACCATGCCCCCCGCTCTGCGGGAATACCTGGCCGCCGAGACCCCCAAAGTGCGGGCTTATCGCAGTCATCACCGCTACCTGTGGGAGGTGATGCAGATGACCCCCGAAACGGTGGCCCAGGCTTTTGCAGACCTCCCGCCCGTTTCGGAAAGCGCCATCCAACCGCCTCCCCAACCCCAACGGTGAAACCATGCCCTCCACCCACGAGTACGTCGTCAACCTGCACATGCACACCCGCTATTCCGACGGGAGCGGGACCCATCAGGAGGTCGCTCAGGCAGCCCTGCGCGCCGGCCTGGACGCGGTCATCGTCACCGACCATAACGTCCTGGTGCGCGGCCCGGAGGGATACTACCGGGAGGGGGAGAGACGCCTGCTGATGCTGATTGGCGAAGAAATCCACGACCAGGCCCGCGAGCCGCAGAAGAACCACCTTCTGGCCTTCGGACACGACCGCGAACTGGCGCAGTACGCTCCCGACCCCCAGACGCTGATTGACAAGGTGAACGAGGCGGGCGGAATTTGCTTCCTGGCGCACCCGGACGACCCCGCCGCGCCCGCTTTCGGGGAGACGGACATCACCTGGGAGGCCTGGGAGGTGCAGGGATACACCGGCATCGAATTGTGGAACGCCCTCTCGGAGTTCAAAGCCCGCCTGCGGAGCAAGGCACACGCCCTGTTCTACGGGCTGAATTTCCGCCACGTGGGGCGCGGCCCCGACCCCAAGACCCTCTCCCGCTGGGATGCCCTCCTGCGCCAGGGGAAGCGGGTCGTGGCGGTGGGCGGCTCGGACGCGCACGCCCTGCACGCCGGGATGGGGCCTTTCCATCGGGTACTCTTTCCCTACGAGATGCACTTCCGGGCGGTCAACACCCACATCCTCACGCCGGAGCCTTTCGACGGGGAATACGAGCACGACCGCCGTCTGGTGCTGGAAGCCCTGCGGGAGGGACACGCCTTCATCGGCTACGACCTGCCCGCCCCGACCCGCGGCTTCCGCTTTACGGCCAGCGGGGAGGGTGGCGAAGTCCCCATGGGGGCGGCAATCCCGCTGGGTAACGGTATCACCTTCAAAATCCGGCTGCCGCTTCCCGCGGGCTGCCGTCTCATCCGGGACGGGGAGGCGGTCAAAATCTGGAAACAGGGCGATATCTTCACCTACATCGCCACCCAGCCGGGGGTATACCGCGTGGAGGCGCACATCCCCTACCTGGGGCTGCGCCGCGGCTGGATTTTCAGCAACCCGATTTATGTGCGCTGAACGGCTCTGCTATAATGCAAGAGCACGGACGAATCGGAAAGCGGAGAACCTGATGTTGAAAGACCTGGTTGAAATCGGGCAAATCATTCAAAACGCGCGTGTTTTCAATCCGCGGAATTGGGAGAAGCCTTCGATGGAAGCGAATGCTCTGCTGGCGGCTGTCGGTCGCCTGTTTGCGCTGCTGGAGGAACGGGAGGCGGCTTACGTCCTTGTCGGCGGGGTAGCCCTGCTGAATTATGTTGAGGGGAGAAACACCCAGGATATTGACCTGATTATGGCGCTGCCGGACCTGGAAAAGGTGCCGGAGATAAAGGTAGAGCATCAAGACAATCCCTACTTTGCCCGCGCCGCGTTCCAGGGACTGCAAATTGACATTCTCCTCACCAGCAACCCTCTGTTTCGGCGCGTTCAACAGGAACACGCCACACAACAGGCTTTTCTGGAGCGTGAAGTCTCCATTGCCACGGTCGAGGGGCTGCTACTGTTGAAACTCTATGCCCTGCCCTCTCTCTACCGGCAGGGAGATTTTGTGCGGGTAAGCATCTACGAAAACGATATCGCCTCCCTGCTATACACCTATCAGCCCGACTCACAAACGTTGCTGGCAGAACTGGAACCTTACCTCGGAGAGGGGGATATGGTCTCGCTTCGGGGCATCATGGCGGAAATCGAGCAGCGCATCCGGCGTTTTCGCGGCAGATGAACGTTTGTGCTATACTTCTTGTGCGGAGGTTTCCATGAGCGAACTGATTTTATCCACCCCTTCCCGGCAAACTATCAAACCCCTGGTAGAAACCGCTATCCAGAATGAAATCCGCATCCTGGAGGAGGGATTGAAGCACACGGAAAGCCGTCTGCAAAATTTCGAAGCGCGTTACGGCATGGACACGGAGACTTTTCTGCACCGTTACGAGAAGGGCGCACTGGAAGAAACGCTCGAGTTGGCTGAATGGGTAGGTGAATATCGCACCGCCCAGCGTTTGCGCGCCAAACTCCAGGCCCTGAGGGAAATCCGTTTTGAGAATAGAGACCTACTTTCGCGTCCTGAATGACCTTATCGCGGCCCGCCCTTTCGTACACTTCTCGAATCTCACCTTCGAGAAACGCTCATCTCACATCGGGTTCATCAAGGGCGAAGTACGCTTCTCGGACGGCTCAATACTTCACATGCGAGAGTATGTAGACACAGAGGGGGATGTAGAGCGCCTGATGTATGTGTACCACTACCAGGATGGTAATGGCAACCTGGTCTTCCGCTACGACAACAGCGGTCACCATCGCGGATTGTCCACTTACCCTCATCACAAACATGTAGGTAACCGAGGGGAAGTCCAACCTGCTCAACCTGCCTCTTTGGGGAAAATCCTGCAGGAAATCGGCAAACGTCTCTCGGCCAACCTCCTATGACCTCCCGTCCCTTCAAACTGCACGCCCCCTACCGGCCCACCGGCGACCAGCCGGAGGCCATCGCGCGCCTGCTGGAGGGGCTGGAGCAGGGATACCGGCATCAAGTCCTGCTGGGGGCAACCGGCACGGGCAAGACCTTCACGATGGCGAACATCATCGCGCAGGCGCAGATGCCCGCCCTGGTGATGGCGCACAACAAGACCCTGGCCGCCCAACTTTACGCCGAGTTCAAAGAGTTCTTCCCCGAAAACGCGGTCGAGTATTTCGTCTCGTACTACGACTACTACCAGCCGGAAGCCTACGTCCCCAAGCAGGATTTGTACATCGAGAAAGACGCCGACATCAACGCCGAAATCGAGCGCCTGCGGCTGGCAGCAACCACCGCCCTGATGTCCCGCCGGGATGTGGTCATCGTCGCCTCGGTCTCGTGCATCTACGGGCTGGGCAACCCCGAAGCCTACGGCAAGGTCGCCATGACCCTGCGGGTGGGAGAAATCTACCGCCGCAACGCCCTCCTGCGCCAACTGGTGGAGGGCCAGTACCAGCGCAACGACCTGGAACTGCGCCCCGGCACCTTCCGGGTGCGCGGCGACATCCTGGAAATCGCCCCCGCTTATCAGGAGCGCACCGTTTACCGCGTCTCCTTCTGGGGCGACGAAGTGGAGCGCATCATCCACATCAACCCCCTGACGGGCGAATATCTGGACGAGCCGCCCGAAGTCACCATCTACCCCGCCAAGCACTTCATCACCGAGGAAGACAAACTCAAACAGGCCATCGCCGACATCGAAACCGAACTGGAAGAACGCCTGACCGCATTGAAGGCGGAGGGCAAACTCCTAGAAGCCCAGCGCCTGGAACAGCGTACCCGCTACGACCTGGAGATGCTCCGCGAAGCCGGGTACTGCTCCGGCATCGAAAACTACTCCCGCCACCTGGACCAGCGTCCCCCCGGTTCGCCCCCCTGGACGCTGATGGATTACCTCCCCAGCGAATACCTGCTTTTCATTGATGAGAGCCACATGACCGTGCCGCAGATTCGCGGCATGTACAACGGCGACCGCGCCCGCAAAACCACCCTGGTGGAATACGGCTTCCGCCTCCCCTCCGCCCTGGACAACCGCCCGCTGAAATTTGAAGAATTCGAGGCCCGGATGGGATTCACCATCTACACATCGGCGACCCCCGGCCCCTATGAGATGCAGCGCGCCCGGCAGGTGGTCGAGCAAATCATCCGCCCCACGGGGCTGCTGGACCCCGAAGTGGAGGTGCGCCCCATCGAGGGGCAGGTGGACGACCTGGTGGGCGAAATCCGCCAGCGCGTGGAGCGCGGCGAGCGCACCCTGGTGACCACCCTCACCAAGCGGATGGCCGAAAAACTGAGCGACTACCTGATGGAACTGGGCCTCAAAGTCCACTACCTGCACTCGGAGATTGACACCCTGGAACGGGTCGGGATTTTGCGCGACCTGCGTTTGGGGGTCTTCGACGTGGTAGTGGGCATCAACTTGCTGCGCGAGGGGCTGGACCTGCCCGAAGTCTCCCTGGTCGCCATTTTGGACGCCGACAAGGAGGGCTTTTTGCGCTCCGATACGGCCCTCATCCAGACGATTGGGCGCGCCGCCCGGCACGTGCGCGGCAAGGTCATCATGTACGCCGACCGGATGACCGCCTCCATGCAGCGCGCCATCGACGAGACGAACCGCCGCCGCGCCAAACAGCGCGCCTACAACGAAGCGCACGGCATCCAGCCGGCGGGCATCGTCAAGGCCATCCGCGACCTGACCGACCGGGTGGCCGCCGAGCACGGCGAGGCCCTCCACGCCGTCGGGGAGGGACGCGCCGCCTACCACGCCGCCATGCCCCAAGACGAACTCCGCGCCCTCATCGCCGAGTTGCAGACCCAGATGCGCCGGGCCGCCGAAAGGCTGGAATTCGAGCAAGCCGCCGCCCTGCGCGACCAGGTTTTTGAGTTGAAGGCTCTCCTGGCCGACGACCCCTCCCTGAAACCGGCGGAACGCCTCAGGATTCTGACGGGCTGAGAGGGGACAGTGGACGGTGGACAGTGGACGATGGACGGCGGATGGTGGACGGCGGACGACAGACGATGGACGGTGGACGGGGGGGGAGAATCACCTCTGCCCCCTTTGGGGAAGGCCGGGAAGGGGGAAGAGCGAAGTCCCCATTTGCCATCAGTCAAAATCTGCCACTCCCCAGGGCTGCATTCATGATTCGTTTACCAATAATTCATATCTTCTTCACAACTTCCCGGTATCCTGAGAGCGTCGGAACAACAACCAACAATACCAGTACAAGTAAAGGAGACCTACACCATGAAAAAGACACTCGTCATTCTCGCCGTCCTCGGCGTTGCAGTTCTTGCTCTCGGCACCGCCGGATACGTTTACGCCCAAAGTCAGACCCCGCCCGCTACGCCTCAGGGATACGCCCCCGGCACAGGGATGCCCTTCCAGGGGATGCGCCCCGCTCGCGGCGGCTTTCAGGGCCAAATGATGGACGAAGACGGCAACCCCTTGCACGACTACATGGTCACCGCCCTGGCGGACACCTTCGGTCTGACCCCCGAAGAACTGGAAGCCATGCACGACAGCGGCACCACCCTGTGGGATTACGCCGCTGAACAAGGCTACACCATCGAAGAGTTCCAGGCCCTCATGCAGGAAGTTCGCAACACGGCGCTGGAACAGGCTGTGACCGACGGCGTCATCACTCAGGAGCAGGCCGATTGGATGAGTAGCCACGCCCCCCGGATGCACAACGGCGCTGGTCAGGGCGATTGCACCGGTGACGGTCCTCACGGTCACGCCGGCAGCACCTTCCACGGTCACGGCGGCGGAAAATGGCAGCACGCCCCCGCCCCTGCTCAACCGTAACCACGCCTTTGCCTCACCCCTCCTCTGATGCGCCCGGCGCAGTCGTCCCTCCCGATGATTGCGCCGGGTTGCGCGTTTTCTCCGCCTTTTGCGGTATGATTACCCCTACATCCCCCCCTCATCTCCCCATCCCATCATCTCACCACTTCATCATCATCTCCCCATCTCATCATCCCATCACCTCATCATCTCATCACCTCCCCCCACAGCCTAACCCCCTAACTCCTAACTTCCTAACCCCCTAACCCCGCATGTCCCTCATCCTCCTCATCGAAGACGAACCCGAACTGGTACGCGTTCTACGCGCCTACCTGGAGAAATCCGGCTTTCAGGTGGAGAGCGCCTACCGCGGCGACACCGGTCTCTCCCTGTGGCAGCACAAGCGTCCCGACCTGGTGATTCTCGACCTCAACCTGCCCGGCATGGACGGCCTGGACGTGGCCCGCGAAATCCGGCGACAGGGGAACACGCCCATCATCATGCTCACCGCCCGGGTCGAGGAGAGCGACCAACTCATCGGCCTGGAACTGGGGGCGGACGACTACATCACCAAGCCTTTCTCGCCCCGCATCGTGGTGGCCCGCGTCCGCGCTCTGCTGCGCCGCGCCCAGGGAGGCAGCACCCCGGCCCGCATTCTGCGCGCCGCCGACCTGGAAATTGACCTGGACGCCCACA
Organism: Chloroflexota bacterium; assembly: GCA_011051635.1. Taxonomy (GTDB): domain Bacteria; phylum Chloroflexota; class Anaerolineae; order Anaerolineales; family DRKV01; genus DRKV01. Next base: position 16,190 of record DRKV01000460.1, read on the forward strand.
CCGTCACCCGCGGCGGGCAGGAAATCCCCCTCACCCCCACCGAATTCGACCTCCTCGTCACCCTAGCGGAGCAGCCGGGACGCGCCTTCAAGCGCCTGCAACTTCTCGAAGCCCTGCAGGGAGCGGCTTACGCCGGATACGAGCGCACCGTAGACGCCCACATCAAAAACCTGCGCGCCAAACTGGAACCCGACCCCAAACATCCCCGCTACATCGAAACCGTCTTCGGGGTGGGCTACCGGTTTGCGAAATAACGTGCGAAGTGCGACGTGCGACGTGCGAGGTGCGGAGTGCGCTCCCCATTACCTCATCATCTCATCACCCTATCAC
>DRKV01000461.1 GCA_011051635.1 Chloroflexota bacterium
AAAGCGGCATCAAATTTTTGGAGTACGCGGCTTCAGGAGTGCCGGGTGTATACAGCAATCTGCCGCCTTATGCCGACCTCATCACGCACGGTCAGAACAGTTTCCTGGCTGCCACGCCCGATGAGTGGGAGCAGCACCTTCGCGCCCTGCTCGACGACCCGGATTTGCGCCTCCGCATTGCTCAGGAAGCGCAGAAAACTGTCTCGAAATCGCATACCCTTTCCCGCGAATGTCATCGTTGGCGGGAGACATACGCGCAGGTACTCTCTACTCCGGCGGCGGATGAGCGGCGTCTGGCCCTCCATGCTGCTTTGGAGCCGATTGTTGCTCAAAGCCAGACCTACCTCCGAAAACTTGCGGCGCGCAGCGACAGCGAAAAGGTGCGGCTGGCCCAGGAAGAGGCCCGCAGATTGGTTTCCCAGGTGCAGCAATTACGCCTGGAATTGGAACAGGCCACGGTGGAGCGGGATGCTTTTGGACGCCGCTTGTGGCAACTCCAGAACGACCCCCTTTGGGTGCGGATGCAGGGCTTGCGCCGCTGGAAAGCCCGCCTGTCAGGGCGGGGATTCGGCGGGGAACATCTGGCTCCGCCCGGAGGGGAGACCCCCTTCAAGGCGCAACCCGCTCTGGAGAATCCGCTATCCCTGGAGGGCGGGTCGGGCTTCAGGGATGCCCTTCCGTCCAAATTCGATGTTTTCGTCTTCTCGGTGATGGATTGGGAGACGCGCACCCAGCGCCCCCAGCACCTGGCACGCCGGTTTGCCCGCGCCGGGCATCGGGTGTTCTATATCCGCACGGATTTTCATGCGGGCGAGCACGCCCGCGTCTCTGCGCTGGAAGAAAACATCTGGGAGGTACACTTCCCTGCTTCCAGGCCGGTCAACTTGTATCGGGATGTGATGGACGCTCCCCTGCAGGCCCGGCTGGCGGCAGAATTGGAGCGGCTCCAGACGGCTTTTGGGGTGCATGCGGCGGTTCTGCTGGTGGACTTGCCTTTTTGGTGGCCGCTGGCGAATGCCGTGCGCGCTTCCACGGGCTGGCCGCTGGTGTACGATTGTATGGATTACCATCCCGGTTTTTCTACGAACAAGCCGTCTATGCTGGCCCAGGAGGATGCTTTGATACGGGGCAGCGACCTGGTGTTGGTCACTTCCCATTTTCTATTGGAACGCATCGCTCCTCTGAATTCCCGCTGTGTTCTGCTCCCAAACGGCGCGGAGTATGAGCATTTTCGCTTTCCTCCCCTGCGCGCTCCGCTGGAAATGGCCGGTATTCAGGAGCCGGTGATTGGGTATTACGGGGCTATTGCGGACTGGTTCGATACTGCTCTCGTGCGGGAATTGGCGTTGGCGCGTCCCGACTGGTTGTTTGTGCTGATTGGGAGTACCCTTTATGCCGACCTGGAACCGCTGGAATCCCTGCCCAATGTCAGATTGCTGGGAGAGAAACCGTATGGCGTTTTGCCCCAGTATTTGCACGCATTCGACGTTGCCGTCATCCCTTTCAAGAAAACTCCCTTGACGGAGGCTACCAATCCGGTCAAGTTGTTCGAGTATCTCAGCGCCGGAAAGCCGGTTGTGGCAACCGATTTGAACGAACTGCGTTATTATGCGGATGTCGTCCATTTGGCCGATTCTCCTGCATCCTGGCTGAAAAGTTTGGAGACGGCTTTGGCGGAGAACACTCCGGAGAACGTGGAGACCCGACGGGCGTTTGCCCGCCAAAACACGTGGGCAGAGCGTTTCCGGCGGGCAGAAGCGGAATTCCTTGCCCTCTTCCCGAAAGTCAGTGTTATTGTCCTCACCTACAACAATCTGGATTATACGCAGTTGTGCCTGCGCAGTATTTTGGAGAATACTCGCTACCCTCGGTACGAAATTATTGTGGTGGACAATGCCTCTACCGACGGCACGCCGGATTATCTGCGGGAATTGGCGAAGCGTGAACCGCGCCTGAAAGTGCAGTTGAACGAGGAGAATCTGGGGTTCGCGGCGGGGAACAATCGCGGGGCGGAGATAGCCTCCGGCGATGTGTTGATTTTCCTCAACAACGATACCGTGGTTCCCGCGGGCTGGATGGCGGGGTTGGTGAGGTACGTCCGGGAGCCTTCGGTGGGGATGGTAGGGCCGGTGACGAATTCTTCGGGCAACGAAACGCGCATCGATGTTCCTTACCTGGGCGTTAGCGAGATGTATGACTTTGCGGCCCAGTATAGCGCCGCCCACCGCGGCCAGAGTTTCGAAATCCGCATGTTGCCGTTTCTGTGCGTTGCCATGCGGAGGGAAGTGTTTACGGAAATCGGCCCCCTGGACGAACAATTTGGGGTGGGGATGTTTGAGGATGACGATTATGCCCGTCGGGTACGCTCCAGGAATTACCGCATCTTGTGTGCCGAGGATGTTTTCGTGCATCATTGGGGCAGCGCCAGTTTTTCGAAACTGGGAGACGACGCCTATCGCCGCATTCTTGAAGAGAACCGCCGCAAACTGGAAGCCAAATGGGGCGTGAAATGGGAGCCTCACGAGGGCCGATACTAACGATGAGCGACAGTCCCTTAGCCAGCATCATCATCCTGACTTACAACAACTGGGCCTACACGCGCCAGTGCCTGGAGAGCATCTACCGTGAAACGCAGTACCCCAACTTCGAGGTCGTCGTCGTAGATAACGCCTCCTCGGATGGCACGCGGGAGGCTTTGCAGGCCTACCGGCAGAAGCACGCCAACTTCACGTTGCTGTTGAACGATACCAATAAGGGCTTTCCGGCGGCGAACAACCAGGGTGCAGCGTTAGCGCGGGGCGAATATCTGGTTTTCCTCAATAACGATACCGTGGTAACGCGCAACTGGCTATCAGGCCTGTTGCGCCACCTGGACGACCCCGGCGTGGGGATGGTCGGCCCGGTCACCAACAGGTCCGGCAATGAGACGCGCATCCGCACCGACTATGTAGACTTGGATGATATGCGCGTTTTCGCTGCGGAATACACAGCGGCGCATGCCGGTCAGACCCTGGAAGTACGCACCTTACCCTTTCTCTGCGTGGCGCTGCGCCGGGAGGTCTTTGAACAAATCGGCCCGCTGGATGAACGTTTTGGCGTGGGCATGTTCGAGGACGATGATTACGCCATGCGCCTTCGGGAGGCGGGGTACCGTCTGCTGTGTGTAGAGGATGTCTTCGTACACCATTGGGGCAGCGCAGCCTTCTCGTTGGCCGGTTTTGCCCGTTACTGGAATCTCTTCCTCGAGAACAAGGGAAAGTTCGAGCGCAAATGGAACGTCCAGTGGCAGCCGAACCGCTATCGTGACGAGTATCTCGATGAGCAAATCCGCATGTGGTGGGAGGAGAAGAGCGCTCTTGCGTACCGGGTGATAACCCTCCAGGCGGAACTGGATAGTATTCATCAAAGCCTGACCTGGCATCTTCTGGAAGCATCGCGGCGTTTGCAAGGTGCATTGGCCCCAGAGGGGAGCCGCCGTGCAGCCGCGCTGGATTCCATGGCACGCATTTTGCGCATTGGGGCTGCCCGCCTGAACGTATTCCGCAAGACCTGGGCTTCCCGCTGGAGGGAACAAAAAAAGCGGGC
>DRKV01000462.1 GCA_011051635.1 Chloroflexota bacterium
CGGCGCGGATACCCAGGGCGCCATCGGTTACGCCATCCAGCAGAACCTGAAGAACGAGTTGACCCGGCGCGGCATCGCCAGGACGGTTGCCACCGTGGTCACGCAGGTCGCAGTAGATGCTGACGACCCCGCCTTCGAGAAGCCTACCAAGCCGATTGGCACCTTCATGGAGGAAGCCGAGGCCAAGAAACGCGCCGCGGAAGACGGCTGGACGGTTGTCGAGGACGCCGGGCGCGGCTGGCGGCGCGTCGTCCCCTCGCCCCTGCCCAAAGAAATCGTGGAATTTGAGGCCGTCAAAACCCTCATGGATGCCGGCATCACCACCGTCACCGTCGGGGGCGGCGGCATCCCTGTCGTCAAGCGCGAAGACGGCACCTACGAAGGCGTGGCCGCCGTGATTGACAAAGACTTTGCTTCCAGTTTGCTGGCTCGCATGTTGGAGGCCGACCTGTTCATCATTTCTACCGCGGTGGAAAAGGTGGCCCTCAATTTTGGCAAGCCCGACCAGCAATGGATTGACAAAATGACCCTGGCAGAAGCCAAGCAATATCTGGCTGAGGGTACGCATTTTGCCAAAGGCTCCATGGCCCCCAAAATTCAGGCCATCATCTGGTATCTGGAGGCAGGCGGCAAGGCGGCCCTCATCACCAATCCGGAAAACATCGGGCGCGCCCTCAAGGGCGAGACCGGAACCTGGATTGTGGCGTGATTCTGTCACGAAAACAGCACCCAAAAACGCGTACTCAATGGTATCCTTACTGACGAATGGATGCACAAAGGCATCCTGTCTCTGCGCCGGGCGGCAGAGCGGCCCCGTGAGCGGCCCGGACGTTGTTCACCCATGCTCAGTTGTGTTCTACTCTGAGGAGGAGTACCTATGAAAATCCAGAAAGGCTGGTTTGTCGTAAGCCTGCTGTTGATTGCTGTGATGGTGCTGGCTGCATGTGCCCCGAAGGCAACCCCCACCGCGTCGGAGACGGAAGAACCTACCCAGCCTCCGGCGGAAGAAGTGGGCGGCTTTCAGATTCCCGCCGTTGAAGAGGGCAAATTCAACGTCGCCATGGTGTTGATTGGCCCCCACGATGACGGTGGTTGGTCGCAGGCGCACTACGAGGGCTTGCTCTACATCGAGCAGCACGTCCCCAATGTGCATGTGGCCTATGTCGAGAACGTTCCTGAAGGCGCCGATGCCGAACAGATTTTCCGCAGTCTCTCCCGCAAGGGTTTCAATCTGATTTTCGGCACCTCCTTCGGTTACATGGACCCCATGGAAACGGTTGCCAATGAGTTTCCCGACATTACCTACATCCACCTGACCGGCTTCAAATCCAATGAGACCAACTTCGGCAACCTGATGGGCGCCATGGAAGACATGAAGTACCTGGCCGGGATGCTGGCCGGGGCCCGCGCCAAGATGGACGGCAACCCCAAACTGGGCTATATGGCGACTTTCCCCATCCCGGAGGAAATCCGCCTGGGTAACGCCATTGCCCTGGGGATGAAGAAGACCTGCCCCGAATGCACCATGGACGTGCGCTGGATTAACACCTGGCACGACCCCATCGTGGAGAAGGAATCGGCGGCTTCGCTCTTCGACGCCGGCGCTCAGGTGGTCTTCACCGGTGCAGATACCCCTGCCGTGGCCGATGTGGCGATGGAAAAGGGCAAATGGGGCGTGACCTATGACTGGTCCGGCTCCTGCAAGGTGGAACGCTGCCTGACCGCTCCCTACTGGAACTGGGGCCCCGTGTACGCCAAAATCACCGCTGGCGTGATTGACGGGACCTACAAACCCGGTTGGGACTACTTCGACGCCGACACCGGCGGTTTGGGGTTGTACGGCTTCATGGAAGGTCAGGAACTGACCCCCGGCGTGAAGGAACTGCCCCCCGAAGTCATCGAAATGGTGCGCGATACCCTCGACAAGATGCTCAAGGGCGAGTTCACCCGCTTCGATGTCTTCTCCGGCCCGATTTATGACAACCAGGGCAACCTGATTGTCCCCGAAGGCAAACACCTCGAGCAGGTGGACCTCGACCAGTTCCCTGAATTTGGTCTGGGCTGCACCTACTGTATGAAGTGGTGGGCCGACGGTATCACCGCGGAACTGCCGGAGACGGGCAACTAATCCCTGTCATACATGGAGGGCCGGGTTCGGGGCCGCCCGGCTCTCCTTTGCGGTTTATGTCTGCGGACGATGGAGGTATCTACCGCCCGCAGACATAGGCTACAAAACGAGTTATGGTCTCAAACCCGTTCCCTGCTGTCCCTGTTTCTGTAGGACAACTGCTCGCAGTTGTCCTACACCCGCAACGGGAACATGACCCCCCTTCGTATGGAGGCATCCGTGACCCATCCCCCCGACAATCCTGAACATCCACCCCTGGTTGTGGAGATGCGCGGCATCGTCAAGCGCTTCCCTGGCGTGCTGGCGAACGACCATGTGGATTTCAGCCTCTACAAGGGCGAAATCCATGCCCTCCTGGGCGAGAACGGGGCCGGCAAGAGCACCCTGATGAACGTGCTCTCCGGCCTGTACCGCGCCGATGAGGGACAAATCTTCGTCAACGGGCAGTTGGTGGAATTTCGTTCGCCGCGGGATGCCATCCGCGCCGGCATCGGGATGGTGCATCAGCACTTCATGCTGGTGCCTTCCCAGACGGTGACGGAGAACATTCTCCTGGGACTGGACGACCCCCGTTTTCTGCTCCATCTCAACCACTACCACCGGAAAATCGCCGAACTGGCCGAGCAATTCGGCCTGCACGTAGACCCCCGCGCCAAAATCTGGCAACTCTCGGTGGGGGAGCAGCAGCGGGTAGAAATCCTGAAGATGCTCTACCGCGGGGCGCAGGTGCTCATCATGGACGAGCCGACCGCGGTGCTGGCCCCTCAGGAAATCGAGGGTCTCTTCGAGACGCTCCGTTCGATGACCGAACAGGGCAAATCCATCATCTTCATCAGTCACAAATTGCAGGAAGTGACCGCCATCGCCGACCGGGTGACGGTGCTCAGCAAGGGACGCGTCACCGCCGCCGGGCAGCCGATGGCAGGGTTGACCCGGCGAGACCTGGCGCGGCTCATGGTGGGGCGCGAGGTGGTCTTCAGCCTGGAGAAGAAGCCCCAGGAACCCGGCGAAGTGGTGCTGGAAGTGGAAGACCTGCACGCCGAGAACGACAAGGGGCTGCCTGCTTTGCAGGGCGTCTCCCTGACGGTGCGCGCCGGGGAAATCGTCGGGCTGGCGGGCGTGGCGGGCAACGGCCAGCGGGAACTGGCGCAGGTCATTGGGGGGTTGCGCAAACCCACTAAAGGGCGCGTTCTCCTCAACGGGGTGGAGGTCACCCGAAAGCCGGTCCGTTTCGGGATTGACCTGGGGGTCGGCTACATCCCCGAAGACCGCACCCACGTCGGCAGCGCGCCGAATCTGAGCGTCACCGATAACGTCATCATGAAGAAGTACCGCAAAGAGCCGATTGCCCGCGGCTGGAGCGTGGACATGCAGGCCGCCACCCGTCTGGCGGAGGAACTCAAGGAAGCCTACGACATCATCGTGCCCACGGTGGAGACGCCCGCCCGCCTGCTTTCGGGCGGCAACTTGCAGCGGGTCATCCTGGCGCGGGAGATTTCCAACAACCCGGCCTTTTTGCTGGCGATGCAGCCCACCCGCGGCCTGGATGTGGGGGCCATCGAGGGGGTGCAGCGTCTCCTGCTGGCGCAGCGCGAGGCGGGGGCGGCGATTTTGCTGGTTTCTGAGGAACTGGAGGAACTGCTTTCCCTGAGCGACCGCATTTACGTCATCTACGAGGGGCGCATCATGGGCGAAGTGCGGGATGGCGACATCGAGAAAATCGGTCTGATGATGACCGGCACGCCGCTGGAGGAGATTGAAGGAGGAGAAAATGCCTGATTTCGCTCTGCCGTTTCGTATCAAAGCGGAGCCGCGCCTGGATACGCCCCCGGTGTGGTACACCTGGTTCGTCTCCTTCCTGGCTATTGCGGTGGCGCTCTTTCTGGGCGGCATCGTGATTGCCCTGGCGGGCGGCGACCCCATCCGCTCCTACATCCACATCGGGAAGGCTTCCTTCGGCAGTTGGGGGGTGTTCTCGGATACGATGGTCAAGGCCATTCCCCTGATTCTGGTCGGGCTGGCCTGTACGGTGGCTTTCCGCATGAAGTTGTGGAACATCGGGGCGGAGGGGCAGTTCTTTCTGGGGGCTTTCGGGGCCAGCGCAGTGGTGTTGAGCGGCATCCTTCCCGAAGATGCCTCCCGTTGGGTCTACATCCCCCTGATGATGGCGGCGGGCATCGTTGCCGGAGCCTTGTGGGGCTTCATCCCCGGATATCTCAAAGCGAAGTACAACGTCAACGAGATTATCTCGACCCTGATGCTCAACTACATCGCCATCGCCTGGAACAACTTCTTCATCTTCGGGGTGTGGAGCGAGGGCGGCTTCCAGATGAGCAAGACTTTCCCGCGCAACGCCTGGCTGCCGAGACTGGCCGATTACGCCAAAGAGTTCCCTGCCCTGCGCGGCCTGACCACCCACCTGGGGCTGGCCTTCGGGCTGGTCGCCGTGGTGGTCGTGTGGTACGTCCTGTACCGCAGCCGCTGGGGGTACGAAATCCGCCTGATTGGCGATAACCCCCAGGCGGCGCGCTACGCCGGGGTGAACATCCGCCGCAACACGGTGCTGGTGATGATGTTCTCCGGGGCGCTGGCAGGGCTGGCGGGGATGTCCGAAATCAGCGGGGTGGTACACCGCCTGCAGGGGGCTATCTCACCGGGGTACGGCTTCACGGGCATCATCGTGGCCTGGCTGGCAAAACTGAACCCCTTCGCGGTGGTGCTGGTCTCGATTTTCTTCGGGGCGCTCATCCTGGCGGGGCGGGAAATCCAGCCTTCCGGCGTGCCGAAGATGATTCAGGGCATCATCCTGGTTTCGCTGATTGCCAGCGATTACCTGCTGCGCTACCGCATCCGCATTATCCGCACCACACAGGAGGCCTGAGCAATGGATTGGATTGTCATTTTGCAGGCAGGCGTCGCCAGCGGTACGGTCTTGTTGTTTGCCACCCTGGGCGAGATTTTCGCCGAGCGCAGCGGAGTGCTCAACCTGGGCGTGGAAGGCATGATGCTGATAGGAGCGATGAGCGCCTTCAGCGTGGCCGTCAAGACGGGAGACCCCTGGATGGGGGTGCTGGTGGCGATGCTGGCCGCCGGCCTTTTGAGCCAGATTCATGCTTTCATCACCGTCACTTTGCAGGCCGACCAGGTGGTGAGCGGCCTGGCGCTGACCTTCCTGGGGACCGGCCTCAGTCTGGTGCTGGGGGAGGGCCTCAGCAAGGCCGGGACGGTAGCCCTGCTGCCCGCTTTCTCCATCCCCCTGCTGTCCCGCATCCCGCTGTTGGGGCCGGTTTTCTTCACCGACCAGAACGTGATGGTCTATTTGGGCTATTTGCTCACCCCGATGGCGTGGTACTACATCAACTATACCCGTCCGGGGATGCACCTGCGGGCGGTGGGCGAGCACCCCGCCGCGGCGGATACGCTGGGCATCAACGTCTATCGCCTGCGCTACTTCTACGTCTTCGTGGGCGGGATGCTGGCCGGGCTGGCCGGGGCGACCATCAGTCTGGCAATCTCTCCCGGCTGGTTCAGCGAGTTGACCACCGCCGGGCAGGGATGGATTGCCGTCGGGCTGGTCATCTTCGCCCAATGGGACCCGGTGCGCGGGGCGATTGGCTCCTACGTCTTTGGGGCGCTGCGCCGTCTGATTCTCGATATTCAGGGGCCGCAAACCTTGTTGTGGTTTGCCAACCCCTTTTATTACAACCCGTATTGGGGCTTCTTCCTCCAGATGCTGCCCTATGCCTTCACCGTGATTGTCCTGGTGCTCGGCTCCCGCGAGGCGGTCCGCAAACGCCTGGGCGCGCCCGCCGCGCTGGGGCTGCCTTACATTCGGGGCGAGCGCGGGCTGTAGGAGGACGTGCGAGGTGCGGGGTGCTGCACGCCGCACGTTTTCGGTAGTGGCTGAAATTGACTGACGCGTCCCCCCTCTGTCTTGCGGCCATATCTCCCCCCATTGGGGGGAGAATCGCCCCTGCCCCCTTTGGGGGAAGGCCGGGAAGGGGAAAAGCGTAGTCCCTGTTTGCCACCAGTCAACATCTGCCGCTACGGGCTTTTCTTCGTGCCTTGGTGGTTATTTCGTTCTCGACCACAAAAGCACGAAGACACCAAGACAGTAAGGTATGCCACAACCTGATTTGCACATTCAGGCCTCACTGGAGCAAATGCCTATGAAGAAATTCTTCCAAAACGAATGGGTTTCCCGCTTCTCCTACGGGCTGTTGCTGCCTCTCCTGGCTACCTTGCTGGCGCTGGGCGTGGGGGCGGTGATGCTGCTCTTGCTGGATGCCAACCCCGTGACGGCCTACAAAGCCATGTGGGAAGGAGCGTTTGGAACCCCCAACGCCCTGGCCGAAACGCTGGTCAAGTCCACGCCGCTGCTGCTGGTCGGCATCGGCATCTGCATCTCCTTCCGCGGCAACGTCATCAACATCGGCGGCGAGGGGCAGATGATTGTCGGGGCTATCCTCGCCACCCTGGTGGGGTTGACCTTCACGACCTGGCCGGGCTGGATGGTGATTGTGACCGCCCTGGTGGTGGGCTTTCTCGGCGGGGCGCTGTGGGGCGGCATCCCCGGGTACCTGAAGGCCTATTTTGGGGTCAATGAAATTCTCAGCACGGTGATGATGAACGCCATCGCCGTGCAGTTGATGAATTACCTGCTGCGCGGCCCGATGATTGACCCCTCCCAGGCGCAACTGGCCTCCAAAATTCCGCAGACCGCCCGTTTGCCGGAGGCCTTCCGCCTGCCGCGCTGGGTTCCGACCCGCCTGCACCTGGGCTTTCTGATTGCGCTGGTGCTGGCCGTGGCGGTGTACGTGCTGCTGTGGCGCACCACGCTGGGATACCGCATCCGCGCCGTGGGACAGAACGCTTTTGCAGCCCGCTACGCGGGTATCAACGTCAAGCGGCAGGTGGTGCTGGCTCTGCTCCTGAGCGGCGCATTCGCCGGACTGGCGGGGGCGGTGCAGGTTTACGGGGTCAACTACCGCATGATTACCGACGGGTCGGCCTCGGGTTTCACGGGGGGAGCCGGATTCAACGGGATTGTGGCCGCCCTCTTCGGGCAGTTGCATCCCCTGGGGACGATTCCGGCTTCGATTTTCTTCGGAGCGCTGCTGGTGGGGGCTAACAAGATGCAGCGCGTCGTGCAGGTTCCTTCGGCCTTGATTACCGCTCTCAACGGGCTGGTGGTCGTCTTTGTGGTCAGCAGCGATTACTGGCGGCGCAAACAAGAGCGCCAGCGGCTGGCGCAACTGGTCGAGGAAAGTACCTTGCCATCCGATGACGACACGGCCTCAGCGGAGGGAACGGCATGATTTCAGATATGCTTACCGTGACCGTGCTGGTCGGCATTCTAAGTTCGGGCATCCGCCTGGCGACGCCTTACCTGTATGCCGCCATCGGCGAGACCTTCGGGCAGCGCAGCGGCGTGCTCAACCTGGGTGTGGACGGGCAAATGCTGTTGGGCGCTTTCTCCGCCTTTTACGTGGTCTACCGCACCGGCAATCTCGGCCTGGCCGTGCTGGTGGCTTTGCTGGTCGGCGCATTGATGGGCCTGGCGATGGCCTTCGTGACCGTCAACCTGCACGCCGAGCAGGGCATCAGCGGGATTGGCTTCTACCTCTTCGGCCTGGGGATGAGCGACCTTCTGTTCCAAAAACTGATTGGCACGGTGGAGACGGTCAACGGTTTCCCGAAAGTGGACATCCCCGTGTTGAGCAGTCTCCCGTACCTGGGCGAGATTTTCTTCACCCACAACATTCTGGTTTACATCGCCTATCTGCTGGTGCCGCTTTC
>DRKV01000463.1 GCA_011051635.1 Chloroflexota bacterium
GGGCCGAGACCGTTGAGGGCGCGCAACTCGTCCACGGTCATGCCGCTCACGGCGGCGACGCGCCACAGGGTATCGCCGCTCTGTACGGTGTAGAGGATGCGGCCATCAGGGCCGGGGGTGGGGGTCGGGAAGGGAGTCAGTTGCGGCAGGGGGGCGGCGTGGCCGGAGGGCATCAGGCCGACGATGCCAAAAAGCAGGGCAAGGCCCGCCAACAGCAAGCCGGAAAACCGCCGGGGAGAGAGAATTTTCTTCATGTCTGTGATTATAACGGTAAAATAGCGTCCATGAATGAGAAACTGCGGCGCGCTTTCTTCGACCGCCCTACCCTGCAAGTAGCCCGCGATTTGCTGGGGATGCGCCTGGTGCGGGTGGAGCCGGACGGCTGCCGGGTGGCGGGCATCATCACCGAGACGGAGGCTTACATCGGGCAGGATGATTTGGGCTGCCACGCCCGCGCCGGGTTGACCCCGCGCACGCGGGTCATGTTCGGCCCGCCGGGGCACGCTTACGTCTACTTCACTTACGGGATGCACTGGCTGTTCAATTGCGTTACGGAGAGGGAGGGCTTTCCCGCCGCGGTGCTGGTGCGCGCCCTGGAGCCGGTGGAGGGGTTGGAGCGCATCGCCCAAAGGCGGGCCGGACGCCCCCGCCGCGCCTGGACAGACGGCCCCGCCAAGTTGTGTCAGGCGCTGGGTATCGACGGGGCTTTCAACGGGGCGGATTTGTGCGCCCCGGATGCGGCTCTTTTCATCGAAGCGGGCGAGCCGGTTCCGGAGAGCCGCGTCACTATTGGGCCGCGGGTGGGGTTATACTCTGTGCCGGAGCCGTGGAAAAGCATCCCTTGGCGCTTCCGCGTGGTGGAGGAGAGACGGTAGACGGTAGACCGTGGACGGTGGACGATAGACTGTGGTCCGTGGTCTGTGGTCTGTAGACAGTAGACGATGGAGGAACCCATGAATTTACTTGCCGGAAAAAACGCCCTGGTGTTCGGGGTTGCCAACAAACGCTCGATAGCCTGGGGCATCGCCAAAGCCCTGCACGCCCACGGAGCCAACGTGGGGTTGAGTTACGCCGGGCCGGTGCTGGAGCGGCGCGTCCGCCCGCTGGGGGAAAGCATCGGCGCGACGTTCATCGAACCGTGCGACGTGACCGATGACGCCGCCATTGCCGCCGTCGCGCAGAAGGCGGGCGAGCACTTCGGGCAGATTGATATCCTCATCCACTCGATTGCCCACGCCGACCGGGACGAACTGCAAGGGCCGTATTACCGCACCAGCCGGGAGGGCTTCCACATGGCGCTGGACATCAGCGCCTACTCCCTGGTGGCGCTGGCAGGCGCGTTCCAACCCCTTCTGTGCCGCGGCGGGGCGCTGGTGGCCCTGACTTACTACGGGGCGGAGAAAGTAGCCCCCAACTACAACGTGATGGGCGTCGCCAAAGCCGCCCTGGAGGCTTCCGTGCGCTATCTGGCCTATGATTTCGGGCCGCAGGGTGTGCGCGTCAATGCCATCTCCGCCGGGCCGATTCGCACCCTGGCGGCGGCGGGAGTCTCCGGCTTCAAGGCGCTGTACCGGCATTTTGCGGAAGTGACCCCCCTGAAGCAGAATATCACCATTGAAGATGTAGGCAACACGGCGGTCTTCCTGTGCTCGGAGTTGTCCTCCCAGGTGACCGGACAGGTCATCTACGTGGATGGCGGGTATAATATCCTGGCGACCACTGAAATCCCCCAGTGAAACAAACCCCATGTTCCGTAAACGCAAAGGTACGCCTCCCGCCCCCGAAGGTTCTCCCGCCATCCCCGCGCCGGTGCGCCGCGTCACTACCGTGCTGGGGCCGGGTATCTACTGGAAAGGCGACCTGAAGGGCGAAGGCGGCGTGCGCATCGAGGGGGCTGTGGACGGCGAAGTGGACCTGCGCGGCCTGCTGGTCATCGGCGAGACGGGACGCCTGAACAGTACCCGCATCCGTGCCAATGTGGTAATTGTCTCCGGGGCGGTCAAAGGCGACATCACCGCCGAGAAGGTGGAAATCCGCCGCACGGGGCGCGTGTGGGGAAACGTACTCACAACCGCTTTCGCTACCGAGGAGGGCGCTTTCCTGCGCGGGCAGATTCGAATGGAAGAGAGCCTCGACCTGGGGCCGCCCCCTCCCCCTCCGGACGCTCCGGCGGAGGAGACCCCCTGAAGTGCAAAGCGGCAGGAGTATGCACTCCCGCCGCTTTTTGATTCGCACTCCTTCGCGTACCTATTCGTGTTTATTCATGCCAATTCGTGGCCCCCTTCGTGCCCATTCGTGTAAATTCGTGGACTACAGTTTGGGCAGCACAATATCCTTCTGCTGCTGATACTTGCCCTTCTTGTCGGCGTAAGAGACCTCGCACTCCTCGTCCGCCTCGAAGAAAAGCACCTGGGCGATGCCCTCGTTGGCGTAGATTTTGGCGGGCAGGGGGGTGGTGTTGGAAATCTCCAGCGTGACGTAGCCCTCCCACTCCGGCTCGAAGGGGGTCACGTTGACGATGATGCCGCAGCGGGCATAGGTGGAGTTATGCACGATAAAGTCGTTGGCAACGAAGTTGTGCGCCTGCGGCACAGTCAGGTCGTAAACTTCCTCTTCGCCCGCGTAGCGGACAGATTTGACCGTGTCCCACACGGGTCCCTCCGCCAGCGCGGAGAGAGCCGGGGATTGGGTGGCCGCGGCGACGGTTCGGGCGATGGTGTACGGTAACGATTGTGTCGGCGAAGTGTGCAAAACGCCGGTGGAACGCAGACTAACCCCCGCCTGGGCCGCGGCCCGATGCAAGAAGGGCCATGCCTCCGGGGGTAGCGTGTCGAAGTTGCTGCGTTGCCGTTGCGGATGCTCTGCCAACCGGGGAAGTATCTCGTCTTCGGCGCGACGCTGCTTCAGCGTTTGTGGGTAAAAACCGATGAGATTCATAAAACGGAGAATTTGTTCCCGGTCGGTAATCTGAATCCGGTAGGCGTGTGTCCCAACCTGAGTGCGCTTCCCGCGAATCAGCGAGAATATCCCGAACCGCAAAAGCAGATGATGCACATCTTCTATCAGCCGCCTGGATTTGGAAGTGTACTCCAGAAAGAAACTTTCGTCCGAAGCGTAAATGGAACCGTCCCCGGAGAACAACGCCTGCAAAAACAGGCGCACCTGCCGCCGCGGAGCGGTGAAAATTGCCTGGGGGACGAATTTCTCCCCGGCGCGCACGTTCAGTTCGTAGCGCGCCAGCCATTGGGCGGCGCGGTTGGGCTGTCCGGTCATTTTCCTGCCGCGTCCCTTGCGGTTGACCAGCCGGTATCCCATCTGCCCCTTGAAAGAGACTTCGCCCAATTCACCCTCCCGCACGCACCTTCTGAGCAAATCCACCAGCACGGGGTCTTTGTTGGTAAAGACCGGACTGTGTCCCGGCGTATGGCATTGTCCCTCGGCAATCATCAGGCCGAGCAGAAGCGCTTCCCAATCGGGCAGCGGCGTGCGCCCAAAAACGGGAATTTCCCGCGCTACGGCAATCCGGTCACCGGGGCGCAGGTCGGAGAGCTGCGTCCAGCCCTCCAGTTAGCGGAAAGGGTGGTTGGCGGTGGCTTTGATGCGGAGGCCGCTGCGGGTGGTCAACTCGTACACCGGCTTCACCCCGTTGGGAACGAACCGGCTGACCGGCAGGGAGGCCATCTGCCAGTCTTGCAAACCTACAGTGCGCCCCAGGTGAGCGGCTTCGGCAATGGGCAGGTAAGCGCCGGTCTCAGCATCCACGACCCGCGTATCGCCCGTGAGACATTTGCCCAGGCAAACCGTCAACACCCCCCGCGGGATGCGGAAGTACTCCACCGTGCGCGCCAGAGCAAAGGAATTCGGCGGGATGATGCACACATCCCCTTTGAAATCCACCATCGAGCGGGGGTCGAAATCTTTGGGGTCCACCACGGCGGAGTGAACATTGGTGAAAATTTTGAACTCATCCGCGACGCGAATGTCGTAACCGTAAGAAGACACGCCGTAGGAGATTACTCCTTCGCGCACCTGGTTGGGGGCGAAAGGCTCAATCATGCCGTGTTCCAGCGCCATCTTGCGAATCCAGTGGTCGGGTTTCAGTCCCATGAGGTACTCCTGGTGGTTGGTAGTTGGGTAGTTTGGTGGTTTGGGAGTTAGGGGGATGTTTCTTGCGGCCAGGAAAAGAAGGTGCGCTCGCCGGGGCGGATGGCGACCTCCAGGCGGTGCAGGCCGCCGGCGACGAATTCCACCTGATAGCGTCCCGCCGGCAGATTCCAGATGGCGAGATTTTCCCGGAGGGATTCGGTGGAGAGCGCTTCGCCCGCCTCGTAAGTTTGCAGGTAAATTGGAGGGGATTCGGAATCCAGGGGGAGGAGGGTTACCGCCAAAGCAGGGATTCCCTGCCCCGAAGGAGCGGCCAGCCGCCCCGCCAAAGAACCGCACCCCTCCTGCGGGGTAAGCCACAACTCCGGATTGCGGCTGTTCGCGTAGGCGTTCTCTCCGGCCCGCACTTCAAAATGCAGGTGCGGCCCGTCCGCCGAGCCGCTCATCCCCACCGCTCCGACGACCTCCCCGGCCTGGACGGTCTCTCCCTCCACCACGCGCACCTCGGAGAGATGGGCGTACAGCGTGAAGAGGGGCTGCTCCCAGCCCGCGGGGTGATGCTCGATGACCACCGCCTGCCCGTAGAAATTCGGCCAGGGGGCCAGTTCGCCGCCGGAATCCTCCCCCGCAAAGACGACCGTCCCCCCCGCGGCGGCCAGCACGGGCGTGCCGATGGGATTCTCGAACTCCACTCCGTGATGGATTTCCCGCGCCCCGTTCATGCTCGCAGCAAAACGGTAGTTGGGCGCGATGACGCGGTTGGCCTGGGGCGGCAGGGGAACGTCCAGCGGAAAAATTTCCGGCGGGGAGCTTGGCGTGGGCGAAACCTGCCGGATACCTTCCGTCGGCGCAGCGGTGGGCGTCGCCGGTGGGACGGCTGTCGGCGACGGACGGGCGGTTGCCGTCGAGAACAGCGTCGGCGATGGAACAGGAGAGGCTGACCCCGACGGCGAGAGCGTGGCCGCCGCCGGGACGCAGGCGCTCATCAGCACCCCCGCGATTCCCCACTCGGCAACTGCCCGCCAAAACCATCCCATTCGTGCTTTCGTGCTGATTGACCGACAAAACGCTTCGCTGTGTTTTTCTCGCACGGAGACACGGGGAACACAGGGTATTTTTTGGTAAAACGCCATGTTCTCCGTGTCCCCGTGTGAGCATGTGCCACGCTTGCACGAAATCTGTCAGTCAACCAGGCTTTCGTGTAAATTCGTGCTATTCGTGGACCATATTCGTGGACTAGAACTGCGCCAGCGCCGGGCCGACCCGGTCCTGCATCGCGGTGCGGACGCGCTCCACGAGCATGGCGGCGCGGTCCTCCAGGGAGGTGAGTTCATCCATCAGCGCGCCGGCGGATGGCTCGTTGCGCAGACTGGTGAGATTGATGCGCACGTTCAAACTCGCCCCGCTCAAAGCGGCCTTCGCCAGGGCGGCGGCGGTGCCGGCGTCCGTCAGGGCGTTGGTGTTGCCTTTCTCGGCCACCTCGGCGGCCAGTTCCAGCACATCCACCACCCGGCGGGCCGTTTCCAGGGGCACTTTGGCGGCTTCCAGCGTCGCCGCTTCGATAGCCTGAGCGCGGGCTTCCTGCTCCTCGGGGGTGCCTTTGGGCAGTTTGAAGGCCGCCATGACCTGCTCGAAAGCCGCGGCGTCCTCCTCCACGGCGGCGGTGAGGGCGGCGCGCAGCGCCTCGGCCTGCTCGATGATGCGCCACATATCCTCCTTGACCGCGGCGTACTTCTTGCGGCGCACCGTCAGGCGGGCCACCATGGCGACCAGCGCGGCGGACATCGCTCCCGCATGGGCGGAGGCCGAACCGCCCCCCGGCGTGGGCGCGCCCGAAGCCAGTTCGTCCAGGAAGGAGTGCTCCGGCAGGGCAATCTCGGCCTCTCCCCCGCGCAAAGCGGCGTAAAGGCGCTCTTCCAGCACCTGGTCTTTCTCGAACTGGTCCAGTTGGGTGTACCACACGGCGGCATCGGTGAGCGCATCCTGCGGCACCAGCCCGACCAGTTCGCTGTGGTGGATGCCGACCCCGTAACGGGCGGCCTCCCGGCGGATGAATTCCACCACGCGGGCGATGGGCGTCTTGCGGTAGTTGGTCAGGTTCATCGAGACCTGGGCGCGTCCGTCCACGAACATGCCCAGCGCCTTGACGTAGCGCAGCCCGCCGGATGAGTGGCGCACGGCGCGGGCAATCTTGCTGGCGATACGCACCTCGTCGGTGGTCAGATAGACGTTGAAGGCAATCAGGGGAGGGCGCGCCCCAATCACGGTTGCGCCCGCCGGCCCGACCTTTGCGGGGCCGAAATCGGGCTGCCGCGCCGGGTTGGAGCCAATCTCTTCCTTGAGTACCTCGTATTCGCCGCGGCGGATGTTCTCCAGGTTGGCGCGCTCCGGGCGGGTGGCGGCCTCCTCGTACAGGTACACGGGGATGCCCAGTTCTTCGCCTACGCGCCGCCCCAGTCGGCGGGCTATCTCCACGCATTCGGTCATCGTGATGCCGCTGATGGGCACAAAGGGCACCACATCGGCGGCCCCGATGCGGGGATGCTCGCCCTGGTGGTGGTTGAGGTCAATCAGTTCGGCGGCTTTGGCGATGCCCCGAAAGGCGGCCTCCTCCACCGCAGCCGGGTCGCCCACGTAGGTGATGACGGTGCGGTTGTGGTCCTGGTCGGAGTGCTGGTCCAGGATGACAACGCCCTCCACGGAGGTAATGGCCTCCCGAATGGCGGCAACCACCTCCGGGCGGCGTCCTTCAGGAAAATTGGGGGTACATTCGACGAGTTGGTTCATGGGTTGGGGATGGGGGATTAGGGAACAGGGATTGGGGGATTGCACACTTTCACACTTGCAAACTTGCCTACTTTCTTACTTGCTTTGCATTATACTCCACAGGAAGACGGCCACGGCTGCGCCGGTCA
>DRKV01000464.1 GCA_011051635.1 Chloroflexota bacterium
GGTGAAGGCGCATTCCGGCAGGCAGACCAAATCCGGTTTGCGCGTCCCGACCGATTCCATGACGGATTGGAAGCGCCGCCAGTTCCGGCGCGGACGGCGGGGGATGGTTTTGAGGGGGATGAGGCAGAGACGCATGGTGGACGGTAGACGGTAGACCGTGGACGGTGGACGACGGGGGACGATGGACGGTGGACAGTAGACCGTGGACGACGGACCGTTGACCGTTACCCAGTTGCCCATCCAGTCACCTACTCACCCAATCACCCATTCACCCAGCCGCCACCTCCACAATCCGGCGGGCGCGGGCGCGCCAGTCATATTGTACAGCATCGCGGCGGGCTTGCGCGCCCAGGGCGGCGCGGCGGGCGGGGTTTTCCAGCAGGGAGCGGATGGCCGCTTCCCAGGCGGCGGGGTCGGCGGGGGGGAGCAGGACGGCGTTGTCGGGGTGGAGCACCTCCCGCAGGACGGGCAAATCGCCGGAGAGTATCGCCCGCCCGCTCGCCAAGTATTCGAAAACCTTCATCGGGCTGAGGAAGGGGGCAATATCGCCGCCGGAAGAGGCCGCCACCTGCGGCTGGTAGGGCATCAGAAGCAGGTCGCAGGCGGCCTGATAGCGGGGCAAATCGGCGTTGGGGACGAAACCGGTGAAGACGAGATTCGGCAACCCGGCGGCGCGGGCCTTGAGGCGGGCCACATCTTCGGGATTGCCGCCTGCCAGGAGAAAAGTGACCCGGGGGAGGCGGGCCGCCAAATCCAGGAGCATCGCCGTGCCGCGCCCGGCGTACAGGTGGCCGGTGTACCCGGCGGTGAAACGCTCCGGCAGGCCGAGGGCGGCGCGGGCCTGGGGCGGGGCGGGCAGCGCCGCGTAGCGCTCCAGGTCAACGCCGTCGGGGAGGAGCAGGACGGGGCGCGGCCAGCCGCTCAAAGGGAGGGCCTCCCGCAGGGCGCGGGTAATCGTCACCAGGGCGCGCCCGCCGCGTCCCCTCAAAAAGGCGCGAAACCAGAGGGGGCCGAGGCGTCCCCGGGGCAGGTCGTGGACTTCGAGGAGGGTGGGAATCTCCAGCAAACTCCCCCAGGCGGCGACCTGCGGGTGGCGGGTGTAGAGCAAATCGGGGGGGCGGCGGCGGGCGCGGCGGAGCACCTGCCAGGCGTAATCGTAACTGCGCCAGCGGGGACGGACGGGGAGCCACTCCACGGGGAAGCGCAGGCGCAGGCCGTAATGCCGCGCCAGAGTCTCCCAATCCGGCGGGGGGCGGCGGTAGGGGTCGGGGACGAGCACCTGCACCCGCGCCCCCGTCTCGGCCAGGGCCTGCGCCATCTTCATCACCTGGATGGTGTTGGCGCGGCGGGCGGGGAGGTAGGTCGGGGCGGGGAGGAGGATGTCCACGGCGGGGAAGGCGTTTTCAGGCGCGCCCGACGGCCAGGGCGACCCAATCCCCCTGCTGTTTTTGGGCCGTGATGCGCAGGGCGTTGCGCTCCAGGGCGTCGAGAATGGAAACGTGACCGTCTTCGCCGCCCATCTGGGGCCGGAGGATGCCGGAAAGGAGCAGCGTGCCGCCGGGGGAGAGCAGGGCGGGCAAGCCCTCATCCAGGAGGCGCACCAGCACGGGGGCGATGATGTTCGCCACCACGAGGGGGGCCTGGCGCAGCCCGAAAACCCCGCGGCGCACTTCGGGCACGGAACCCACTTCAAAGGCGGTCTGTTCCGTCACTCCGTTGCGGGCGGCATTCTCGCGGGCGGAGGCCACCGCGTCGGCGTCCACGTCCACACCAAGAGCGCGGGAAGCGCCCAGTTTGACGGCGGCGATGGAGAGAATCCCGGAGCCGCAGCCGACGTCAATCACGGGCTCGCCGGGGGGGAGGGTTTCTTCCAGAAAGAGGAGGGACAACTGGGTGGTGGGGTGGGTGCCGGTCCCGAAGCCCATGCCGGGTTCCAGGAGGATGGGGAGACGCCTTCCGGCGGGCGGCTCCATCCAGGCGGGGAGGATGAGGAGGCGCTCCCCGATTTCGATGGGGCGGTAGTGCTGTTTCCAGGTTTCAGCCCAGTTTTGCTCCCCCACGGGGCGGAATTGCGGTTCGGGCATCGGGCGGATACGGCTGAGATACCACAGTCCTTCGGCGATTTTCCGGCGGGTTGCTTCCAGATTTTCGTCTGTGGGGAGATAGCCGCAGACCCGCAAGGGGCCGACGACCCGCCCCTCGTCCTCGGTGCTGACATCCACCTGGGTGGATTCGATGACCACACCGCCGGGGACGTAGCGCGCCAAGACTTCGGCGACAGCCTCGGCCAGTTCGCCGTCCACGGTTACGGAGACTTCCAGCCAGCGGTTCACCTCAACCACCCAGGAATTCGCGGAAACGGTCGAAGAAACTGCGCTCCTGGGGCTTGACTTCGCTGCCCAGGCTGTGAGCCAGTTCCTCGAAGAGACGGCGCTGCTCGGCGGTGAGGTGCCTGGGAATGGTGACGTTGATGACTACCAACTGGTCGCCGCGCCCGTTGGAGCGCAGATGCGGGACGCCTTTGCCGCGCATCCGCAGGACTTTGCCGGATTGCACTCCGGCGGGGATGTCCAGCATGGCGGGGCCGTCCACGGTGGGGACCTCGACTTCCGCGCCGAGAGCGGCCTGGGCGACGTTGATGTCCAGTTCGAGGAGGATGTCGTTGCCCTTGCGGCGGAAGAATTTGTGCGGTTTGACGTTGAGCACCAGGTAGAGGTTGCCGTTGGGGCCGCCGTTGACGCCGGGCTGTCCCTCCCCTGCCAGACGAATCTGGGTGCCGTTGTCCACCCCGGCGGGGATGGAGACCACCTTGCGGATGGTTTTGCGCTCCAGACCGGTTCCGTGGCACACTTTGCAGGGCGAGGGGATGGTCTCGCCTTTGCCGCGGCAGGTGGGGCAGGTGGTGACCTGCACCATCGCTCCGAAGATGGTCTGGCGCGTCTGGCGGACTTCGCCGCTGCCGCGGCAGGTGGGGCAGCGCACGGGGGTGGTTCCCGGTTCGGCGCCGGTGCCTCCGCAGCGGCTGCACACTTCGTCGCGGGTGATGGCGATTTCCTTGTCTACGCCGAAGACGGCTTCCTCGAAGGTCAGGTCAACGCGAAGTTGGAGGTCCGCGCCGCGGCGGGGCATGTTGCGGGAGCGGCGTCCGGCGCGGGCGGCTCCGAAGCCGAACAGGTCGCCGAAGATGTCGGCCAGGTCGGAGAAGTCCACACCGAAATCGGGGCCGCCGGCGGTATTGCCTACCCCGGCATGGCCGAAGCGGTCGTAGGCGGCGCGCTTTTCGTCGTCCGAGAGGACCGCGTAGGCTTCGTTGATTTCCTTGAAGCGCTCTTCGGCATCCGCTTCCTGGCTGACATCGGGGTGGTATTTGCGCGCCAGATTACGGAAGGCGGATTTGATTTCCGTTTTGGATGCGGTGCGAGAGACACCGAGGACTTCGTAGTAGTCGCGTGGCATGGAGGGGGGAGGGGGTTAGGAGTTAGGGGTTAGGAGGTTAGGTGGGGAGGTGATGGGA
>DRKV01000465.1 GCA_011051635.1 Chloroflexota bacterium
CGGTGCGCCCCTGCTTGAACCAGTATTCGTGGGGGACGAAGAGCACCACCACGTTGTCGGCCTGCACCGGCTGGCCGTCGACGCGGTCGGTCAGGACGGCATATTGTTCGTCGGCGGGGGTTTGGGCTTCGGCGGTATCCTGCGAGCGGATGTAGCGCCCGCTGGCGGGGGCGTAATCCCACTGACCGTAGAACGACATGGAATAGCGCACGTTGATGCGGTCGGCCTCCTGCCCGCCGGGGGGCGGGGCCGGGTCGAAGTACATCCCGTCCAGGTTTTGGCGGCTGTTGTCGATGCCCTGTTCGGTGAGGTACTTGCTCAGGTCGGAGGTGTTGGTCAGAACGTGGTTCCAGCCCTGGGGGTCGACGCGGCACATGGGCGGGCATCCGGCGGGGTACTCCGAAACCAGCCGGTCGGCGAACTCGGCGCTGAAGAGGTAATCCAGGACGCGAAAATCGGCGCTGACGAAGGCCAGGGCAGCCTTGTACATGCGGACGATGTGGGCGTCGAAGAGGCGCGCCGAGCGGATGGGGCCGACCTGTTCGCTATCCTGCCCGTAGAAGACGCCGATGAAGCGCGTCCGCCCCAGTTCGGCGTAGTATTCGTAGACGATGTCGGCCTCGTTCAGCCCCCATTGCGGACGCATCGCCCGCGGGTCGTTGGAGATTTTGATTGCCATCGGGCGGCGTTCCAGCAGGGCGGGGTCGGAGACGGGCAGGCCGGTGAGAGGGTCAACGCCGGGCGGGAAATTATCGGGGCCGACGGCTTTCGGCGCGGGCGTCGCCGTGGGGGGAATCGCCGTGGAGGTGGGGCTTGGCGGTATCTCCGTCGGGGTGGCGGTAGATGTCGGGGGAACGGTAGCCGTAGCGGGGGGGCGCGTCGCTTCCGCCGCGGGTGCGGGAGTCGCCTGGGGGCCGCAGGCGGCAATCGTCAGGGTCACAATCAAGGCAAGAAAGATAGTTCGCAATCGCATGGGGGATACCTCCTGAATGGGTTGGCGCAATCATACCGCGCTTTGGGGGCATGGGCTATAATGAGGGGGATTGGGTGAATGGGTGAGTAGGTGATTGGGTGAGCAGGGACTGGGGACTGGGGACTAGGGACTGGGGACGTTTTTCACGGTGTGGTGGTTCCCGGTTTCCCCGTCACCTTGTCACCCATTCACCTTGTTGCCCCGTCACCCACTCACCCATTTACCCCGTTACCCACTCACCCCGTTACCATCTCGACAGGAGCACGCGTGAAACAAGTTCTGCAATCTTTGAAAACAGGGGAAACGATGGTCGCCGAGGTGCCCGTGCCGCAGCCGCGCCCCGGCATGGTGCTGGTGCGGACGGCGGCTTCGCTGGTCTCGGCGGGGACCGAGCGTATGGTGGTCTCTTTCGCGGAGAAAAATCTGGTGGGCAAGGCGCGCTCCCGCCCCGATTTGGTGCGCCAGGTGCTGGATAAAGCCCGCCGCGAGGGGCTGCTTTCCACGCTGGAGGCCGCTTTCAACCGTCTCGACCAACCCATGCCGCTGGGCTACTCCTCGGCGGGGGGGATAGAAGCCCTGGGCGAGGGCGTGGAGGGCTGGCAGGTCGGCGAGCGGGTGGCCTGCGCCGGGGGCGGGTACGCCGTCCATGCCGAGTATGCCGCCGTGCCGGTCAACCTGCTGGCGCGCCTGCCCGATGAGGTGGATTTCGAGCAGGCCGCCTTCACCACTCTGGGGGCGATTGCTCTGCACGGTTTCCGGCTGGCCGAGACGCAGATTGGCGAGACGGTGGCGGTGATTGGGCTGGGATTGCTGGGATTGCTGGCCGCCCAAATCGCCCGCGCCGCGGGATGCCGCGTTTTGGGGATTGACCTGGCCCCGGAGCGGGTTGCGCTGGCGCGCGACCTGGGTTTGGAGGCGGTTGCGCGCCCCGAAGCGGAGGCGGCCCTTGCAGGGTTCAGCCGCGGGCGCGGGGCGGACGCGGTGCTCATCTGCGCCGATACCCCCTCCAACGACCCCGTGACTCTGGCCGGGGCGCTGGCGCGAGACCGCGGTCGGGTGGTCGCCGTGGGCGCGGTGGGGCTGGAAATCCCCCGCAAGGTGTACTACGAGAAGGAACTTTCTTTCATCAACTCGCGCTCCTACGGGCCGGGACGCTACGACCCGCAGTACGAGGAAGCGGGGCAGGACTATCCCCTCGGCTATGTGCGCTGGACGGAGGGCCGCAACCTGGAAGCCGTGGTGGACTTGCTGGCCTCCGGCGGGCTGAAGGTGCGCCCCCTGATTTCGCACCGCTTCCCCATCGAGCGCGCTCCCGAAGCCTACGAACTGATTTTGGGCAAGCGGAAGGAGCCGTTTTTGGGGGTGGTGCTGGAGTATGGACGGTGGACGGTGGACGGTGGACGGACGACGGGGGGCGGACGGTGGACGGTGGACGGTGGACGGACGACGGACGACGGACGACAGACGCCGCACCTCGCACTTCGCACTTCGCACTCCACACCCCCTAACCCGCAACCCGCAGCCCCGCAACTCTCTCACCCTCGGCCTCCTGGGAGCCGGGAACTTCGCCACTGCCGTCCTGCTGCCTGCGGTGAGCAAAGTGGAGGGCGTCGAACTGGTGGGCGTGGTCTCCGCTTCGGGGGTCAGCGCGGCGCACGCCCGGCGCAAATTCGGCTTTCAGTACGCGGCCAGCGACCCGCAGCGCGTCCTGGACGACCCTGCTATCAACACCGTCGCCGTCCTGACCCGTCACAACCTGCATGCCTCCCAGACGATTGCCGCTCTGCGCGCCGGCAAGCACGTCTTTTGCGAAAAGCCCCTGGCGCTGAACGCGGAGGAGTTGGAGGCGGTGTTCGCGATAGTGGACGGTGGACAGGGGACGGGGGACGGTGGACGGTGGACGATGGAC
>DRKV01000466.1 GCA_011051635.1 Chloroflexota bacterium
GCGTGGGGATACGGTCTGTACGTGGGCGCGGACGGCGGCTACTGGATTTCGCCTCTGACCGGCAGGCGCACCCTGCCCCCCACCCTGCTCTACGGCTGGGGGACGGGGGAGGAAATCCGGCACTACAACGCCGTGGGGAAAGCCCTTCTGGAAGCCGCCGCCGACCCCGTCGCGCTGGCCGCCCTGATGGAGGAAAACGGAGCCGCTTACGCCTACATCGGGGCGCGCGGCGGGCCGCTTTCGGCCCGCGCTATGCGGGAAAGCGGCCTGTTTCAAACGCTCTACCACCAGGGGGATACGTGGGTCTTCAGGTTGAAGACGCTTTCCGCTCCTTGAAATCCAGGCGCAAGTAGCCCGCCGCCCCCGCCAGGCCAATGAGCAAGCCGCCGTACCACGTACTGACCGGCCCAAAGATGTCGCTCAAAAAGCCCCCCAGAGGGGTGGCAATCCCCGAAGCCACGTTCCAGCCCAGGCCGTAGACGCTCATGTAGCGCCCGCGCATCTCGGCGGGGGCCAGGTTAGCAACGTAGGCGGAGGCAGTGGGGATGAGAATCATCTCTCCCAGGGTGTAAATCACCATGCTCACCCAGAACCCCCAAAAACCGCGCGCCAGCGCCACGCTGCCCACCCCCAGGGCGTAAAACAGCGTCCCTAGCGCCATCATCCGCAAGGGAGCGTGCCGTTTCGTCCGCTGGGTAACGGCAAACTGGAAGAGCACCACCAGGGTGGCGTTCGTGGTGGCAATCAGCCCGAAGTGATTTTCGGGTACGCCGTACTGCGTCTTGGCGTACACCCCCATCAGTACCCAAATGAGCACCGCGCAGGATTGGGCGGTGACGAAGAGAGCCGCGAAGCGCAGGAAACGCCCGTCCCGCAAGACGTGGCGGTAGGCCACCCGCAGGGGTTCGGAAGCCCCTCCCTGCCTGGATTGCGGCAGGGTCTCGCGGGCAAAGAAGGCCAGCAGCAGACCGTACCCGGCCAGCCCCGCGGCGGCGAACAGGAAAGCGATGCCGTAGGAAGCCGCCGCCAGGAAGCCCCCCACCGCCGGGCCGACGGCCACCCCCACGTTGTTGCTCATCCGCAGCAGGGCGTAGGCATCGGGACGCCGCTCCGGCGGCACCAGGTCGGCCAGCATGGCATCCCCGCCGACGCGGTACATCGGCCCGAAGAAACCCCAAAAGGACATCAGGAGGGCGAAATGCCACAGGAGATGTGCCTGCCCCATCAGGAGGTAGACCATCCCGTTGCCTATCAGGCTGAAGACCATGACCCCCTTGCGCCCCAGGCGGTCGGTGAGCGGCCCGGCCCACAGGGCTGCGCCCACCCCCACGGCGGCGTTGAGGGTCATCAGGCTGCCAATCTGCCCCAAAGGGCGCTGGACGCGCTCGCTGACGTAAATCATCAGGAAGGGCCAAATCATGCTGGCCCCGACGGTGCTCATCAACATCCCCCAGAACATGAGCCAGAATTGGGCAGGATACCCGGAAACTTGCTTGCGCCATCGTTTGAACATGGCACATAGTATGCCACAAAAACAACCAACCGAAAAGCAAGGGCATCTTCGGGGAAGTACGCAAGAAATGTAGAAAAATCGCTTGAAGAACGCAGATTACGCTGATGACCGCTGATGACCGCTGATTCGCGCGGAAAAGCGAAGGACTTCAACGGCTGCCGCCTTTGCCCCCATTGCAGGTTGGATTCCAGCCGCCACTCCGTGGGCGGCTTCGCAGATGTCGGTACAGTTTCAACTGCCGTTTTCTACACAAGGCAAATCTTTGGACTGCGGCGGCACCACGCCGCTTCCCCTCGCAGCCCACCCGCAAAAAAATGTAGGACAACTGCGAGCAGTTGTCCTACACATTCGGAAGTCCGCAACACGGAACGGCGGTTTTCCCCGCCGGCGATTACCGGAGGATGAGCGGGAAAATCATCCGCCAGCCGACCTGGAATGTCGAGAGCACCGGCACCTGCTGGGCGTCCCCGCCATCGGAGGTCTGCCCGCTGATGCTCACCGCGTAGGTCTCGCCCACGGTGAACGGCATGGAGGGGGTAAAGACCACGGTATGCCCGCTGTCGGTGAGGGCAAACGTGCCGGTGACGACGTTACCCCAGCGGTCGTCCACATCGAATTGCGTACCGACGCTCATTGTCACGCTCCAGGTGACGGTGATGGCGGAAGCGGCATCCACGCCGACAGCCCCGTCGGCGGGAGCGACGCTCACCACCAGCGGGTCACGCCAATACTGCACCGCCTTGTGCTCATCGGGGCCGTTCCCCCAATCGGTAGCGGTGTCGTCCACCAGTTGCGTGCCGTCCGTGCCGTAGTCCACGCTCAAGGAGCGGTTCGCCAGCCCGCTGATGGAGCGCCACTGCTCGACGGTATCCCACGAACCGCGGGTGTACTTGTACATCGCCTGCGTCCCGTCCGGCAGGGAGAGAGTGTATTCCCAAATATCCGGGTCGTCCGAGACCTGGGTCATGGGCATCGCGCCGGGGTCCCACTGGGGCGTATCGGGCAGGTTGCCTGCCAGATAGACCGTGCCGGGGGTGTAGTCGGGAACCCGCACCCGGAAAGTGACCTGCACCATCTTGGCTTCCGCCGTCTGGCTGACGGGCGCGGAATCGGCGGAGAAGTTGAAGTAGGCGTCCAGCGCCCGCACGGTGTAGGTGTAGGTGACACCGCCGGCCACGGCGGTATCGGTGTACGCCGTGGTGGGCGAGAGCACCCGCGCTACCTTGACCGCCGCCCCGCCCTCCGAGCGGTACAGGTCGTAGGCGTACACGCCGGTATCGTCTGTGCTGGCATCCCAGGCCAGGGCGATGAAATCCGTGCCCCAATCGGTGACGCGCAGGTTCTGCGGCACGGAGGGGGGCGTGGTATCGGCAGCGGGGAGCACGGTCAACACGCCGGGCTTCGGGGGCACCGACGCGGGGTCGAAGGTGCCGCCCTGGTCGGCGTAAGTCCAGTCGCGCCCGCCGGTGGTGGAGTAGCGGTAAACGTACTGGTACGTGCCGGTCGCTTCGGGCAGCAGGCTGGCCTTGAACTCGTCGTTGTTGCCCGCGTCGGCGTTGAAGGAAGCGTCCACCCAGTGCGTCCACGAAAGCGGCAGCGTTCCGGTCAACCCGTAGCCCACCTGCGCCATCAGACCGGGGGTCGGTCCGGGCTGGGAAGTCTGCCCGTCAATCCGCACCTGCCCGTAGATGTTCTCGGTGGGCGTCAGGCCGACGGTGTGGGTAATAGCAACTGGTCGGTCCAGGTTGGCCCAGCCGATTTGAAAATGCGGCACGGCGCTGACTTCGTTGGAATAGCCGCTTTGCAGGCCGCTGGTATCGTTCTGGCCGACCACCACGTAGTAGTAAGTCTGCCCGTTGGTCAGGCCGGTATCGGTGAAGACGGTGGTGACGACGTTCCCGACCTGGATGTAGCCGCCCCCGCTGAAAGTGGAGCGGAGCACCAGGTAGCGGTCGGCATTGGAAGCGACAGACCATTGAAGGGCGACCTGCCCATCGGATTCGGAGGCCACTTGAAGGTCGGTCACCGCCCCCGGAGGGGTCAGCAACCCGCTTTGGAGGGTGAGCAGAACCCCAAAGTTGGGCGGCACATCCAAAGAAATCTGCCCCAAAGCGTCCACGGTGTAGAGCGCGTTCCCGTGCAGGACATCCACAAACTGCGCGCCCACCGGCAGGTATCCACTCACGTCCAGGGAAACGGTCTGGGTGGTAACGTTGCGGCTGACCACCACGATGGCGGCATCGTCAGATGTCTTGCGCCCATAAGCGTAGAGCATGGCGGTATCATCCACCAGGAGGGGATGAAAATCTCCGGTGCGCAAAGCGGGATGGGCATTATGGGTGGCGGCCAACAAAGCGTAGTGCTCGCGCAACTGCGCCTGCCCCTGCTCGGTTTGCAAGTGGGCGTAGAAAGGCGTGCCGCTCTCATTCAGCCAAGGATAGGGCTGGCGGTTGTAGGGGTCGTCCTGCCAGGTAGAGCCGTCGTAGGCCACAGGGCCGACCAACCCGATTTCATCGCCATAGTAGATGGTTGGCGCGCCGGGCAGGGTAAATTGCAACAGGGTAACTCCCTTCAAGCGGGCGATGGCATCGCTCCAGTCGTAGTTGGGGTCTTGCAGGGGGGTATCGTCCGTGCCGACGGCTGCGTTGTGGTCGAGCATGAAGAGGGCGCGGTTGGTATCGTGGCTGTCCAGCAGGTTCATCATGGCGTAGAACGCTTCGGGAGGATAGCGTTCCTGCCAGTTGAGAAGGCGTTCGTTGAGTTCGGAGGGCGTCAGCGGAGACAACGACCCGGCAGAAGAACCGCTGTTGTGGTCGTTGTCGGTGAAAGTGCTGTCCCGCCAGAAAGAAAGCATGGCCGAACCGTACTGGTAGTTCATCGTGGCATCCCACTCCGCGCCCAGCAGCCAGGAAGAAGCGTTGCCCCACTCCTCGCCGACGATGTAGGTATCGGTATAGACGGCGCGCACCGCCGAGCGGAAACCCTCCCAGTAGTCGTTGGAGGGGTCGTTGAGAAGACCGGGGTCGACGTCGCCGCCCACGTCCAGCCGCCAGCCGGAAGCGCCCTGGTCAATCCAGGAGGGGGCTACCGAGTTGAGGCCGTCGCTCCAGATGAGGGCGCGCACGCCGGGGTTGGAAGCATTCAACTTGGGCAGACTGTCATAGCCGAACCAGGACGTGTAGGTGGCCGCATTGGGGGTTCCGTCCGAACCGGCACACTCGCCCGTGCCGGGAGTGACATCGGTGAAATAGAACCAGTCGCGGTAGGGGCTGGAGGGACTCTCGCACGCGCCCACTTCGGGATAACGTCCGTAACGGTCGAAGTAGATGCTGTCGGAGGAGACGTGATTGAAAACGCCATCCAGGATGACCTTGATGCCGCGAGCGTCTGCCTCGCTCACCAGCGCCTGGAAGGTCTCCAGGTCGCCAAAGGCATCGTCAATCAGGTTGTAATCGGTGGTGTCGTACTTGTGGTTGGAGGGCGATTCGAAGATGGGGTTGAGGTACAGGGCGGTGACACCCAGGGATTGGAGGTAATCGAGTTTATCCCTCACCCCTTGCAGGTCGCCGCCGTAGAAGTTCTGGCTCCAGGTTCCCGCGCAATCGGGGTCGCCGGCATCCCGCGGGTCGCAGACGGGGGTGTTCCACTCCGTAGTGTTGGAGCGGGTAATCGTGCCCCGCGGGTCATCGTAGAAAAAGGAACCGGCGGCGGGGTCGTTGGTCGGGTCGCCGTCGCGGAAGCGGTCTACGAAAATCTGGTAGAAGACGGCGTTCTTCACCCAATCGGGGGTACGGAAGGCCGGGTCGTAGACGGTCAATTGCCAGGAGTTGTCGGGACTCTCGGCGAAAGCCTCTCCCAGGCCGCCGGTGCGGGCGTCATCGTCCTCGTAGTAGGCCACGGCATCACCGTCGCGGGCGATGAAGCGATACCAATACACGGTGGGCAGGTCGCTGGCAGGCAGGGTGAGTTCCCACCAATCGTAAGTGCCGTCACTGGATGCCAGGCTCATGTCGTAGAGGGTTTCGGTGTCCAGGCGGTCATCCCAGACGCGCACCTGCACGCCGGTCAGGTCGTTTTGGGCGGAGCGGAAGCGCAGGGTGACGGCGGTTCCGGTGGTGACGGGGCCGCCGGGGACGCGATAGAGCGGGTCGCGGCTGTCGTGCGCCAGGGCGTCCCACCAGATGTCGTTGTCGTGGGAAGCCCCGTATGTCACGTGACGCACAGCCTGGGCGCTGGAAGCGCCATCCGTGGCCGTGACCGTGATGGTGTTGCTCCCCACGGCCAGCGTCACCGGCTGGGTGAACACACCGGATGCGGCGATGGTCGGAGTGTAGAAAGCCGTACCGTTCAAGTCCACGGTGACGGTCACACCGCTCGCCGGACTGACCGTGCCGGTCACGTCAATGGCGGCAGTAGCGAACTTCGCGTTTTCGTCCGGGGCGGTGAGGTTCAGGCTGAGGGAGGGGACGGGGTAAACGGCGAAGGCCGAAAGGGTGGTCGTATCGCTGCCCCAATCGGGGGTAGTATAGGCCACGTTGGGGTCGGAAGGCACGCTGTCCTGGGCATGGCCGCTCCCGCCGGTAGTGAAGGCTTCCAGCGCCAGGGCGGAGGGATTGCCGAGGGCGCTCTTGGGGATGCGGTACTCAATCCAGTCGTTAGCGGGGTCGTAAGCCTGCTCACCGCCCAACGAAACCAGGGTGGGATAATCCCAGCCGGAACCGTTCCAGGCGGTCAACTGGGCATCCTGCAACACGTCGGTGTCCTCGTGCCAGACGTAAAGGGCGTATTCGGGCAAGTGGTCGCTAACGGCAGCCACGGCGCGTCCCCAGGGGTCAGAGGCAGCGCCGGAACCGGAAACCTGGTCGGTATCCAGGTACACGCCGTAGGTCATGCCCCAGGTGGATGCAAAGGCGTCGAATCCCAGGTAGTAACTGCCGGCGTCCTCGGCCAGGTAGAGATTGGCGAGGTCCAGGTTAGGTTCGTCAATATCGCTCAGGGGGTCACTGGCCAAAGGAGCCTCCCAGGTGGCTTCGCGGCTCCCGTCAATGGCGATGTAGGGGGTGGAAACGCTCAAAGCAGCCTGCGCGCTCCAATCGGCGGCGTTCCAGTCGTCGGCAGGGAAGTTGATGGTGTCCTGGGCGTTATCGCCGCCGCCCCCGCCGGTATCCCATACTTCCAGCCAGAAGCCGCTCGGATTGCCCAGTTTGGCCTTCGAGACCTTCCACTCCAGGACGGAGGTCGTCCCCGCTCCGAGGGCGGCCTCGTCCAGTTGGGCGACGCTGCCCCAATCCCAACTGGTGGTAGCCGCCGTCCAACTGACCACCTGCGTGTGGCCAACATCGTAAGGCGGGCTGTCCACCCAGGTGTAGATGGCTACTTCGGGGCGATGGGCGGCATCGGCAGCCACATTGCGTCCCCAGGCATCGGAGGTCGCCCCGGAGCCGGAAACGCCATCCGTATCCAGGTAGATGACGTATTTGCCCCAATTGGCAGCGCTCAAATCAGCGTTGACCGTGAAGGCGAAGTAGACGTAATCGGCATCGCTGGTAACGTAGAGGTCCAGCAGGTCCAGGTTGGCATTGCCGTTACCGTCGCCGGATGGGTCTTGCGCCACCGGCGGGCCGTAAGCGGTGTCGATAGTTCCGTCCACAACGGGCGTGGCGGCAAGGCCACGCGGCGCGGCCGGGGATTCGGCGGCCTGTGCGAAAGGCACCCCCAGCGGCCCGGTCAGGCCCATCAGGAGGGCGGCAATCGTGAGCAGGCGCCATGCAAGGGTCAGGGAAGACTTCATAACGATATTCTCCTTTTCGGAAGGTGAGTAAGGGGTGTCAAAACGAAAACGACCTGTCAGCCGATAAAGAGCAAACAAGTCGTTTTCGCATCTACCGCGAGGAAATAGTTCTCTCTTGCGACAGAAACAGACCGCGAGAGAAGAATTTCATTCCTTTCGTCAGAATAACGAACGAACACGGACATAGACCACCCTATTTTACCCCAAAACGGGAAAAACCCCAGACCATTTGTAGGAATTCCAAACAAATCTCAAGTACTTTGTAACGATATTCAACTATCCCCACTGCGAACAAGAGTGCATTTCGGCGAATGCCGGGGAATCTCGCATCACGGGAATACACGCCCCTCATCCCCCTGTTTTACAGCGCAAATCAGCGGCCATCAGCGCAATCTGCGTTCTCCGCGGAATTTTCTGGCCGACAAGCCCTCTCCCCTACTTCGCGGGCGCTTTGAGTTCCACGATGAAGGTGCTGCCTTTGCCGGGAACGCTCTCTACCCGAATGCGTCCGCCGTGCTGCTCAATGACCTGCCGGGCGATGGACAATCCCAGCCCGACGCCGCCGAAGACGTATCCATCAA
>DRKV01000467.1 GCA_011051635.1 Chloroflexota bacterium
CCACCACAACCGGATGACACCTGTGGAGCAGCAGGCCATCCGCTTCTGGATACTGGCCGGCGTACCGGAGCGGTAACACCTGGATCTCGCTGATTGTTCTCCATAGCCAACGGCCGTCGGGAGTACGCCCCCGGCGGCTGTTGGCTATGGAGTCAACAAGCAAAAGGAGGAGAAACGCAAAAATAGGTTATCATATTTTCGGGACCGCTGCATCAAGCCCCGTCATCGGTGACCATCGGCAGAGAAAAGGTCCCGGATTTCCGACCTCGTACCCCAGGAGGGTTTTTATGCGCCACAAAAACACATCCCCTTTTATCGTGCTCACCGGTCTGTTGGTGGGGCTGGGCGGCGTCATGCTGCTGCTTCGGGGCGTCCAGGCCCAGGCACGTGTTGTTTCCACAACCCCTACCGGGCACGACTTTCTGGACCCCGCCTTTGGCAGCGGCGGGCGCGTCATCATTCCCATTTCCGGAACCAACCAGATTGCCAGAGAAGTCGCCATCCAACCGGACGGGAAGGTGATTGTCGTCGGTTACGACAACTGGCGCAGCGCCGAGCGCGATAACATCGTCTTGGCGCGGGTCAACCCGGATGGCACCCTGGATACCGGTTTTGGCACCGACGGTGTGGTCACCACGTCTCTTTCCAGCGAAGACGACGCCGGCTATGCCGTTGCCGTCCAGCCGGACGGCAAAATCGTGGTCGCGGGGAGCAGCAACGGCGCAGCGTTTGTCGCCCGCTACAAGACCGACGGCAGGCTGGATACCAACTTCGGCAGCAGCGGCATGGTTACGACAACTCTCCCTTCTGTCCACTCCTGGTTTCTGGGCGTAGCCGTGCTGGACGACGGGCGCATAGTGGCTGGCGGCAGCATCGCCACCACGCCCGCCGCCTTTCTGCTTGCTCGCTACCAGAGCAACGGCACACCGGATACCACCCTGGGGGGGAGCGGCTTCGTCACTACTACCATCCCCGGCAACAACGCTTACGGCTGGGATATAGCCATCCAGCCGGACGGGAAGGTTCTCCTGGCCGGCTACTCCACGTCGTCCGGGAACCAGGGAGGATTCGCCCTGGCGCGTTACAACCTGGACGGCACTCTCGACGGCGGCTTTGGGACGGGCGGGATTGTGACCCAGAGCCTCGGGGCGACCATCGATTATGCTTACAGCGTGAATGTGCAATCTGACGAGAAAATCGTGATTGGCGGACAGACAGAGCAAAAAACAGGCGCCCTGGCGCGCTACAACGCCGACGGCAGTTACGACAACACCTTCGGCGCGGTTGCCGGTCGCAATTACGTGACCACAACCATCCCCGGATACGCCTCAGTAGTTTTCATTGAAACCACCCTGCAGGCGGACGACAGCATCGTAGCCGCTACCAGAATGAGCGGCGGGCCGCCCGCTGTCGGCATCACCGTTTTTGACCCCGACGGCCTGCCCAAAACAGCCCTCGGTCCCAACGGCGTGATTACCACCACCAACGAGGGGCACGGGGCGAGCACTTACGCTTTGCTGACACAACCGGACGGCAAAATCGTCCTGGCCGGGCACGTGGATTTCGACGATAGCGGTGAATTTGCCTACGACATGGCCTTGTGGCGCTACGACCTTTCAGTAAAGGCCCGGATTTACCTGCCGCTGGTGACCCGCTGAAACAGCGCTCTCTCACCCACAAACAAACCGCCGCCGGGAGAGACCTCCCGACGGCGGTTTGTTTTCTGGAGGGAAAAACACACGAAAGTTTACGGTGTGTACTCCCGGAAGATGAGCGGCAGTATCTGCTGATACGGGGCCGTAAAGGTCGCAACCACCGGGTCGTGGTCGGAGTTGCGCCAGATGACGGCATCGCCGTAGTAGGGGTGATAGGGGTAGTCGGCGTTGAAGTGCATCGGCGACATAGCGGTCAGTTCATCCATCAGGGCGGGCGAAACCAGGATGTGGTCCAGGATTTGCGAGACGCCCTGGTAAATGTAACTGTAGCGCATCTCCTCCGGCAGGGTGAACCAGGTGTTGGTAAACACACCACCAGCGTAGAGCGCTTGCAAGGGAGCCGAATCTTCGAAGTCGTTGAGGTCGCCCATCGTCAGGACGTAGGGGGTATGAGTCTCGAAGTTCGCCGCCAGGTCGTGGACGAACTGTCCCTGCCCGGC
Organism: Chloroflexota bacterium; assembly: GCA_011051635.1. GTDB lineage: Bacteria > Chloroflexota > Anaerolineae > Anaerolineales > DRKV01 > DRKV01. Next base: position 2,156 of record DRKV01000467.1, read on the forward strand.
GCGGCGCATATCCGCCGAGGTGCCGCCCCGTTTGGACTTGAAGTGATTGGCAATCACCACCACCTGCTGCGGGCCGGAGGCCAGTTGCACGGTTCCGGTAAGCACCACGGGACGCCGCGAGAAGAGCGGGTATTCGCCCATAGCCCGGCAGGTATCCCACATCGGGTCGTAGGTGGAGGAAGAACTTCCGTAAGGCGAGCATCCCTGATAAGCCGTGGAGGTAACTACATTCGTGACCACGTCGGTGCGCCACATGAGAGCCACACCGTGCCCGCCCACATCGGGATGCGAGTAGGCAAAGGCATAGGGGTAGCCCGCGGCAGCCAAATCGGAGACGATGCCCGGCAGAACGGCGGCGGCATCCACCTCCTCAACAGCCAGGAAGGTGGGCGCGTTCATCTGCAAGACCTGCGAAACCATCTTGGTGGCTTTGAGGGCCGGGTCGCCTGAGTCAAAGTTGTAGGTGTTCATCGTGGCGGCGGTGAACTGAAGGGGAGTCGGCGCCGCCCACGAGGGGGCCTCGGCAGGCAGCGGGACAGCCTCCACCACGGTGTAGCCGTCCTGGTCGGCAATCAGGTAGTCGCCGTAGGAGTAGGTCAGGGGCCCGTCCACGCCGGAGACGACGCTGCCCTCAATCAGGTCGGGAGCACCGCTGCCGTAGCGCTCATCGGGGCGCACGCCCACGGGCATCCCCTCGTAGGGGCCGCCCCGCATCACCCGGTCAATGCCCAGACTGCCCGGCACGACCTGGATGGTTCCGTAACTGGTGGGGCCGACCACAGTCGCCGTGTTCGGGATAGTGACCAGCATACCTTCCAGAGATTCGAAGTACAGCGTAGAGGAAACGGGGTCGCCTACGGGGGAAAGGGTAATCGCGGAAACGCTATCGGTACCGACGACATTGATGTCCGCGGTATCCACCGCAACCTGAGTCAGGCACGCATCTCCATCGCAGGCCGCGCCGTCCCACTCGCTGAACTCCTGCACCGTCCCCGTGACGACCACCATATCGCCCACGCTCACCCCGCTGAAGGAGGTGGTTCCGTAGTTGACGAAGATGGCATCCGAGGTGTCCGGGTCGCCGTCGCCGGAGGGGTCCTGGATGAAGAAGCCGTTGAAGTTGCCGGCCGCCGAGGAATTGCCCTCGAAGAAGCCGACCACGACGCCCTCGGTTTTAACGGTTTGCCCCTCGAAGGAGGAGAGCATCCCGTCCCCCTGGATGGTGTAGATGGGGGTGAAATCGCCAACCATGGTGTAGAGCGGTGCGCCAAAGGTAGGCGTGACCCACTCGGCGGCGGTCATGGCGTACTTCTCGTTGACGATAAGCGTCCCCGCGGTGATGGGAGCGGTGGCGCTGAAGCGCACGTCAACGCTGCCCTGGTCGGCAAGGCTGGCAACCGTCCAGGTGATAGTGCCGTTGGCGTACATGCCGCCATCCAGAGGGATGATGCCGCTCAGGTCGGCGGGAACGGTATCGGTGATGACGAGGCCGGTGAGTTCCCGCCCCAGCATGTTCTCCACACTGATGGTGTAGGTGAAGGTCGCACCGGGGGCCACGTTGGCGGGTGCGGATTTGGTGATGGAAGGCGCGCTGCGCCGGAGAGCCAGGTCAGATTGGCGGCGGGGTTTGATTTCGAAAGTACCGTTGTACTCCGTGCTAAAGCCAACTACGATGGCCGTATCGCCGTCCTGGGCACCGAGGCTGCACATATCCGCACCGGTATCAGCATCCACATAGATGTAGGCCCCACCCGTACCGTCGTTGACATAGAAGGAGCGGTCGCCGGGGCAGTTCAACCCGGAGAGCGTACCCTGAACCTGCACCAGCCAGCCCTCGGACTGCCCGGAGGCAATCGCGCCGGTTTCCGTAATCACCGGGGAGGCTTCCGGACCGCTGGAGACGAAGTCCAGGTACAGGATATCCGAGAACTGCTCCTGTCCGTTGTAGGCTCCGCGCACCCCGATGAGGCGGACCGTATCGCTCAAACTTACGGGGGGAGGCGGGTAATCATAAACCGCGATGCCGCCGCTGGAATCTTGCAGCGCCCATTCGGTGCCATTGTAAGTACCGGGGGCGACAATCGCCTGCCCCTCGACCGCATAAGTAGTGCCGCTGCTGCCGGCAC
>DRKV01000468.1 GCA_011051635.1 Chloroflexota bacterium
AAATGGGCGGCGGCTTGTTCAGCCAGGGCAGCCGCATCGGGCTGGGAAGCGCCCACCCAGGTTTCTATCTCCGGGATGACGAGCACGCCTTGTTTGGATACCCCGTGAATCGCCAGCCCGGCGGAGGCGATGGTCTCGCCGTCCCATTCCAGCATGGCGACGGCCAGCACGATGGGGCGGTCGGAGGGGGTGATGCTGACGTGGGCTTCGCCCCAGGTGCGGTTTTCGCGTTTGACGGGGATACGCAGCCCTTCGGCGCGGCGTGCCCCGGCCTTGCGGGCCAGGTAGGCCTCGGTGGGGATTTCCTGGTCGTCGCTCAGCAACACCGCGCCGCCCCAGGCGGCCAGCCCTACCAGCCAGGGGATGGCAGGGGCGCCTCCGCTCAGGGCGGAGGCCACGGTGGTCTCGTTGCGGTATTGCCAGGTAATTTCGCCGAGTTGCAGTAAATCCTGCAACAGCGGCGGGGTGTGTGGGGTAGCGTCGAGCAGGGCCTGAAGAGGGGTGAGGCCATCAACAATCAGGTGTTGTCCCTCGCCAGGAGATGAAATCAGGGTCAGAGACAGCGCAGAGAGTGGAGCGGTCATGGGAACCTCCCGTGTGATTTTTGTGGTTCCAATGATACTCTCTTTGTGACACTTGTGCAAGAAAAGTGCGCGCCTTCTGTGGAATGGGGGCGCTCGCGCTTTGCAGAAAGTGGGCGCATCGTCCCTGCGGGCAGGGCTGGAACCCCTGCCCTGAGGCCCTCAAGTCCGCAAAGTGGACTTCCCCCCCCAGCGGGGGGCTTCCAGGCTCCCGCGCCGGCGGCACAGGCGACAGCCGTTGCAGACATTCGTTTTTCCGCGTGTATCAGCGGACATCAGCATAATCTGCGTTCTTCAAGCGACTTTTCTACATTTCTTGAGTGCTCCCCTGTGGAATCGCTTCCTACCCGTCGGCCCCATTTTCGGATACAATAGCGCCCTGGGCATTCCGCCCTTCAGAAGGCTCACGTCCCCCGCGGACTTGCGGGTTATCCTATCCCCTCGCCGGTGGGGCCTTCCCGGTGAGAATATCCCTTTTTTACAGGAGGTTCTCACACTATGAGTCGTATCCGTACCATCATCATGGGCGCCGCAGGGCGCGATTTCCACAACTTCAACGTCTTTTTCCGCGACAATCGGGATTACGAAGTTGTGGCTTTCACCGCTACCCAAATTCCCGACATCGAAGGCCGGGTCTATCCGGCAGCCCTGGCAGGCGAACTGTATCCCGAAGGCATTCCGATTTACGCCGAAGAAGAACTGCCCCGCCTGATTGAGGAATTGCAGGTGGCGCAGGTGGTCTTTGCTTACAGCGACGTGCCGCACGAATACGTAATGCACAAGGCCGCCATCGTCAACGCCGCAGGGGCGGATTTTCGCCTGATGGGACTGAAGAGCACCCAACTCAAGGCCGACAAGCCGGTCGTCTCGGTCTGCGCGGTGCGGACGGGCTGCGGAAAGAGCCAGACCACCCGCCGCGTCTCGCTCATCCTGCGCGAGATGGGCTACAAAGTGGCCGCCATCCGCCACCCGATGCCCTACGGCGACCTGGCGAAGCAGGCCGTGCAGCGCTTCGCCGATTACAGCGACCTGGATAAATACGAATGCACCATCGAGGAGCGCGAGGAGTACGAACCGCACCTGGATAACGGCGTGATTGTCTACGCCGGCGTGGATTACGAGGCCATCCTGCGCCAGGCCGAGCAGGAAGTGGACATCATCCTGTGGGACGGCGGCAACAACGATTTCCCCTTCTACGAATCCGATTTGCAGATTGTGGTCGCCGACCCGCACCGCCCCGGCCACGAATCCACCTACTACCCCGGCGAGACCAACGCCCGCCTGGCGGATGTCTTCATCATCAACAAGGTGGATACCGCCGACCCCGAGGCGGTCATCGCCGTGCGCGGGAATCTGCGCGCCCTGAACCCGGATGCCATCCAGATTGAGGCCGCCTCCCCGCTCTTCGTGGACGACCCGGATGCTATCCGCGGCAAGCGCGTTCTGGTGGTGGAGGACGGCCCCACGCTGACCCACGGCGGGATGAAGTACGGAGCCGGTTACGTGGCCGCCCGCCGCTTCGGGGCTGCCGAGATTGTGGACCCGCGCCCCTTCGCGGTCAAATCCATTGCCGCCACCTACGAGAAATATCCCGATACGGGCGCGATTTTGCCCGCCATGGGCTACGGTCGGCAGCAAATGCGGGATTTGGAGGAGACCATCAACCGCTCCGACGTGGACCTGGTCATCATCGGGACGCCGATTGACCTGAACCGGGTCATCGAAATCAACAAACCGACCCAGCGGGTGCGCTACGAGTTGCAGGAAATCGGTCAGCCCACGCTGGAGGACATTCTCAAGAAGAAGTTTGGCAAGTAGGGGAGGGGATAAGACCCCTGACCCCTTCCCCAATGGGGGAGGGGATAAGACCCCCACCCCACCCCCTCCCCCATTGGGGGAGGGGGTCCCCGCTGCAATCAATCATGCCCGCGCTCACCTGGCCCGGAAAATCCTTCGGCGAACCCGCTCCGGCGCGCCTGCGTACCACCGGCGTGCTCTACCCCCAGGGGAAGGGGTATCCCGATGCCGCGCCTGCCAATCGTCTCATCCTGGGGGATAACCTGGGAGTGATGGCCGCCCTGCTGCCCGAATACGAAGGCCGCTTCGATTTGCTCTACGCCGACCCGCCTTTCTTCACCAATCGGCGCTTCAAGGCGCGGGTTGGGCGCGGGGAGGACTCCCGCCGTCCCTCCGCCTGGGAACTGGCCGAGGGCTACGCCGACCACTGGCCGGACCTGGACGCGTATCTTTCCTT
>DRKV01000469.1 GCA_011051635.1 Chloroflexota bacterium
GGCAGGCGGCCAACAAAGCGAGGCCGAGAATAAGCGCAATGATGGTTTTGCGGGGCATGGTATTTCCTCCTGAAAGATGAGAACCTGTCCGCCCAGTCGAGGGAGCCTGCTTTGTCGGATAGGCTTTGTGGGGGAAATGCAATTGCATTATACCTGATGGGTGGGGGCGGGTTCCCCAGATGAAAAAAGCGCCCCGAGGCCTCGGGGCGCTGCGAGAGGGTTTGTGCAAACTCAAATCACGAATTGCCCGTTGCGGTAGAGCAAATCCCCGTCCACGCGGATTTCGGAATCCGTCCGCAGGTCGCAAATCATATCCCAATGGATAGCGCTCTTGTTGACGCTGCCCGTTTCCGGGTATCCGGCCCCCAGCGCCATGTGGAAAGTGCCGCCGATTTTCTCGTCGAACAAAATTTGCCCGATGAAGCGGTCAATCTGGAAGTTGGTTCCGATGGCGAACTCGCCCAGATAACGCGCTCCGGGGTCAGTCTCCAGCATTTGCAGGAGGTAGGCTTCGTTTTCCGTAGCGGTGGCCTTGACCACGCGTCCATTCTCGAAGCGCAGTTCCACGCCGTTGACCACGCGCCCCCCGGCGATAGCGGGGTAAGTGAAGCGCACCCATCCATTGGCGGAATCTTCCACGGGGCCGGTGAACACTTCTCCATCCGGCATGTTGAAGCGTCCGCTGGAATTCATAAAGCGGCGTCCCTTGATGGAAAGGCGCAAATCCACGTTGGGACCTTGCACGGTCACGGTATCCCGCCCTTTCAGCCAGGAGACAATGCGGGACTGTTCCTTTTCCACCTGTTTCCAGGCCGCCACCGGGTCGTCACGGTCGGCGAAGCAAGCCCGGTAAACGAAATCTTCGTACTCTTGCAAGGACATCCCGGCTTCTTGCGCATAGGCTTCGGTGGGGAAAAGGGTTGTGACCCACTTGAATTCTCCGGCAGCCCCGCGGCGCATCTGGGTCTCCAGGATGGGAGAGACGGCCTTCTGGCGGCGGGACTGTTTGGCGGGGTCTATTTCGCTGAGGGCGCGGGTATCGGTAGCCGAGTGAATCCGGATGCGGGACTCGAATTCCTGGTAGGCCAGGTATTTGAAGGTGGGGATGAAATCCAACTGGGCTTCGTTGGCGTAAGTGAAGAAGATTTTTTCTTCCCCCGGAAAAGTAAAGAGCGGGTGGGGGTATCCGCCGCGTTGCAGGATGAGGGCGTAAAGTTCCCGCACCAGCGGTTCGGCGGCGAAGGTGCCTTCCAGGAGCACCCGGTCCCCCGGTTGGATGCGGGCGGAGTGGTCTACCAGAATCTGGGCAAATTTGTGAATGCGGGGGTCGCTCACGGGATTATCTCTTTCGCAAAGGGGAAGTTCGCATTGACGTTTTGCATTATAACACCCTTTGTACACTTCTCGTTGCATTCGCGGGGAGGCCGGGGAGACAGGGGCCGATAGCCGTCCTCGGCAGTTGAAATTGCACCAACACCTGCAAAGCCACCCTGCGGCGGCTGGATTCCATGTCCATTCGTGTCTATTCGTGTCCATTCGTGGACTATAATTCGGCCATGCTATCACGACGCCTGCAACCCGTCCTCCTGATTGTGGGGATTGTCCTCCTCGCCCTGTGGCTGCAAACCACGCCGCCCGGCTTGCTCGGCAAAGCGGATGCCATTGGCTACGCCGTCTGTCACCGGATTGACCTGCGCTCCTTCCACATGGGGGAGCGCGCCCTGCCGCTCTGCGCCCGCTGTACGGGCATGTACCTGGGGGCCATGCTGGGGCTGCTCTTCCAGGCCCTGACCGCGCCGCGGCACGGCGGCCTGCCCGAAAAGCGTCTCTGGCCGCCCCTCCTGCTACTTGCGCTGGCTTTTGCCGTAGATGGGGGCAACTCGTACCTGCACTTCTTTCCCGGCGCGCCCGGCCTGTACGAACCCAACAACATCCTGCGCCTCCTGACCGGAACCGGCGTGGGGCTGGTGATGGCGGCTTTCGTGTATCCCGCCTTTCACCAGACGATGTGGAAACGCTGGGTAGATAAGCCCGCTTTGCAGGACTACCGTTCCCTGGGGCTGCTCATCCTGCTGGCCCTCCTCGCGGACGCTCTCGTTCTCACCGAGAACCCCCTCCTGCTTTATCCGTTGGCGCTCATCAGCGCGGGCGGCGTTTTGGTGCTCCTCAGTATGGTTTATGGTATGCTATGGATGATGCTGTGGCGCATCGAGAACACGCTGGAAAGACCGGGGCAGACCGTCGTCCCGTTGCTGATTGGGCTGGTCTTTGGGTTGCTGCAAATCGCCTTCCTGGATTTTCTGCGCTACCAGTTGACCGGAACCTGGGACGGTTTTCACCTCGGATAGGAGAAACCCGATGGACATCTTCTCTGCGTTTGGACTTTCGGCCAGCGCCGGATTGAATGCCTACATCCCCTTGCTGGTGATTGCCCTTCTGGGGCGCTACACCGACCTGATTGCCCTGCAATCCCCGTGGGACGCCCTCACCAGCATCTGGGTGATTGGCCTGCTGGTACTCCTCTCGGCGGTGGAGTTCTTCGCCGATAAGGTTCCGGCGGTCAATCATCTCAACGACCTCATCCAGACGGTCGTCCGCCCTGTGGCGGGGGCGATTGTCTTCGCTTCCAGCGCCCACGTGCTCACCGAGACGCATCCCGCGCTTTCGCTGGCCGCCGGGCTGCTGGTGGCGGGAGGCGTGCATACCGTCAAGGCCGCCGCGGTGCGCCCGGCCATCACCGCCACCACCGGCGGGACGGGCAACATCTTCGTCAGCGTGGCCGAAGACATCATCTCCACGGTATTGTCCATCCTGGCGGTGGTTGTGCCCGTCATCGTGGCCGCGATTGTCATCCTCTTCACCGCCTGGGTGCTTTGGATTTTGTGGCGGAGGGCAAATCGTCCTTCGCCCGCCCTTTGATTCTCACTTTGGAGGCACTATGCAGCAAAATTATCCTTCTTCCCCTCAACAAACCAGCAATCTGGCCGTCATCAGTCTGATTGCCGGGATTCTGGGCATCACCATCCTGCCCTTCGTCGGCTCCATTGTGGCCGTCTTCACCGGTCACATGGCCCGCAAAGAGATTGCCGCCAGCAACGGCACGTTGAGCGGCGATGGTCTGGCGATTGCCGGCCTGATTTTGGGCTATTTCGTGATTGTTTCCAGCGTTTTGGGCATCTGCGTGGTGGGCGCGATGCTGGCGCTGGGCGTCAGTTTGCCTCTGTGCCTCGTGCCGTTTGCCAACGACATCGGGGCGCTGCTTTCCCTCTTGCCGCTGGTGTGAGCACTTTCCCCAAGACCTGACGGGTCTCGCAGACCCGTCAGGTCTGCATTATTCTCATCAAAGTTCTAAGGAGGACGACATGGAAAAATCCAACAAAACTCTCATCATCGTTCTGGTGGTGGTCGCGCTGCTGTTGTGTTGCTGCTGTTTGGCGCTGGCACTGGCCTGGAATTACGGCGACGCTTTCGTCAACGCCCTCAACGATATGAGCGCGGTGGTTCCCTTCTTCGCCGCCGCCTGATAGCGTTTTTTTTTACCATCGTGATTGGCGGGCTTCGTGCCCGCCTTTTTTGTTTTGCCCCCTTCAGCCTTCCAGTATGTGGAGGACCTGGGAAGGGGCGAAGTACAGGTGGATACTTTCGCCCGCCGAAGGCAGCCTCTCCTGACTGCCGAATTCAGCCTGGATGGGGAGACCGCCCGTATCCAGGATGAGGCGCTGCCGCGCCCCGCGGAAGGAGACCTCCGTGATGCGCCCGGCAATCTCGAAGGTGGCTGCGCCTTTGGGGGTGCGGCGGAACCCGTCGGGGCGCAGGAGAAGGCGCACCCGGCCCGCGGGGGGCTGCGCTTCCCCGGGGTACGGCAGCACCCCTAAGGGAGTCCGCACCCGCCATGCCCCGCCCTCGAAAACC
>DRKV01000470.1 GCA_011051635.1 Chloroflexota bacterium
ACGGGCCGGAGTGGGGCTTGATTCGCTTTCGCAAGCACACGGCGCAATATCTGGCCCCCTACCGCCTGGAGCGCGAGACCCGGCGGCAGTTGTTGACCGCCTCTTCCCCGCAGGCTTACCGCGCTTTGCTGGCGACGGTCTTCGATGGACTAAATTTTTAGTAATTTTTTCTCGAAACTTGCCAAAACTTGTGTTGCGTCGGGCGGGGTTGTTTGTTACAGTGTGCGCCTGACGCTTTTTTATTCGGAGGTTCTATGATGCCCGACAGGCGGCCAGAGTGGTTGAGTTTGCGCGAGACGGCAGAATTGTTGGGGGTGCATCCCAGCACGGTACGGAACTGGTCTAATCGGGGGGCGCTGCCGGTACACCGTACTCAGGGAGGCCACCGTCGTTATCGGCGGGACGAAATCGAGTTGTGGATGCACAATCGCCGGGACGGGAGGGCCTCCGCTTCGGTAGCCGAGACCCTGGGCCACGCCATGCGGCACATCCACATCAAAATTACGGATGGGCAATTGCAGGAGGAAGGCTGGTACCGCAAACTGGATGAACAGGCGCGCCGCCAGTACCGTCAGAGCGGACGCACCCTGTTTCAGGGGCTGAGTATCGCCCTGTCCAGCCCCGAGGAGGACGGTATTGCCGAGGCCCGCGCTCTGGGGTACGAATACGCTTCCCGCGCCCACCGTTACGGGTTGAGCCTCACGGAAGCCACCCGTGCTTATCTCTTTTTCCGTAACACCCTTCTGGAGGCGCTCATGGCGACTTACCAGGAGGCTTCGGTCAGCGCCGCGGAGACCTGGCGCAGGACGATGCAGGAAGTGACCGCTTTCACCGACCAGGTGCTCCTTTCCCTGCTGGAGATGTTCGAAGCCTATGAAAAACACCAACAAACCGTCCACGACCCGTTTTCGTAGTTCTGCATGGCAGCGCCGGCTGGTGGCGCTCCTCCTGGGCGTGTTGCTGGTCGGATTGCTGATGACCCTGGTTATCGCGGGTTTGTCGCTGGCGGGGATGACCCCGGCGGCGTAAGCGCGGAAGACGGTTTTCTGAGGAGGCATGATGTACACTTACTTACCTATTTTTTCCACCCTGGTCACGTTTGTCTTTGCCGCCGCGGTGCTGGCCCGCTATCACCGTAAAGGCGGCCTGCACCTGCTCCTGTGGGGGCTTGGACTGGTCATGTATGGCCTGGGGACGCTTTCCGAAGTGTGGCTCTCTTTCGGCTTCGACGCCTTCATGCTGCGCCTGTGGTACCTGATGGGCGCCATGTTGACCGCGGCCTGGCTGGGAGAGGGGAGCATTCACCTGCTGGTGCGCAAGCGCCGCGTCGCTCCCGCCCTGACCCTCATCCTGTCCCTGGTTTCGCTCCTGGCGGCGGCGCTGGTCTTCACCGCGCCTCTCGCCGCCAACGCGGTCTCTGCATTTGACCCCTCCCAGCCGGTATCCGTGCAGTACCGGGGGATGATGACCCGCTCCGGCCTGATGGTCTTCCTGACCGTCATCCTGAACATCTACGGGACGCTGGGGCTGGTGGGGGGCGCACTGTACTCGGCCTACATCTTCTGGCGCAAGCGGGTGCTCTTCGACCGTATGGTGGGTAACATCCTGATTGCTGCCGGCGCGTTGATGCCCGCCCTGGCAGGTTCCTTCATCAAGGCCGGGCTGGGCGACTGGCTGTATCTCAGCGAGTTGCTGGGCGCAATCCTGATGTATGCCGGGTTTCTGCGGGCGACGGCGGGCAGGCCTGTCCCGGCGCGGCAGTCGGCGGCGGCCGGCGATTGAAGCCGTCTTCGCACAAGGGGGCGTGATACAATAGCCAGCATCGGACAATCAGACTTTTCGCGCCTCTCCCCAACGCGGGAGAGGCTTCATCATGCCGCATGGACGATTTATTCACTGCACTGGAAGAAGCCCGTCAGCGGGGCGACCGCGCTGCACAGGGCAATCTGCATCTCCGCATCGGCGATTCCTGGATGGCGCGGGGCAACTGGCCCGCCGCCCAGGAGGCTTACCAACAGGCCGCTGCCCTCCTGTCAGGCGAGGAGCAGCCGCGGGCGTTGTGCGCGGCCTTGCTCCATTTGGGAGCAGTGGAGGCCATGACGGGGAATCCGCACGCGGCCATTGCCCATCTCCAGGACGCGCTCCCTCTGGCCGAATCCCTGGGAGACCGGGGCCTGCAGGCGCGCATCTACGGCAACCTGGGGATAGCCCACGCCGCCGGGCAGGATTACGCCCGCGCTATCGAGTTTCATCACCAGGCTATGGACATCGCCATCGAGATTGGCGATAAAGTGCTGGAAGCCCAGGCGCAAATCAACCTGGCGGACGGGTACTACCAGTCCGGGAGTTACACGCAGGCGCTGGGCTTTGCGCTGGTGGCGCTGGATGCCGTCCGCGCGCAGAAAATGCCTGCCGCCGAAGTGATGACCCTGGAAATCCTGGGGATGATTTACGCCCGCAAACTGAACATGCGTAAGGCCGCCGAGTACCACCAGCAGGCGGCGGATTTGGCTGCCCGCCTGGGCGATGTGGAGCGTCAGGGCATGGCGCTGGCGAACAAGGCGCTGGCGTTGGAAGCCCTCACCGAACTGGAGGCGGCCCGCGATGCCATGCAGGAGGCGCAAGCCCTCCTGCGGCAGGTCGGCTCCGGGTATCTGGCAAAGACGGAGAAAGACCTGCAGCGCGTCTTGGCGGCGCTGTCCTCACCCCCTGCCCCTCTCCCAGAGGGAGATGGGTGACAGCAAGGAAGGTGTTCCATGCAATCCATTCTGGAATTTCCCCCGCTTTCTCGCATCCGCCGCAATCACGGCCTGGAACACGCCACCCTGCACCTGCTCTCGCAGCGTTTCCCGCGCACCAGCATGGCCGGGCACTCCGACT
>DRKV01000471.1 GCA_011051635.1 Chloroflexota bacterium
AAACCCCGCCCGCCGCGCCGCCCTGGGCGCGCAAGCCCGCCGCGATGCTGTACAATATGACTGGCGCGTTCGCGCCCGGCGGATTGTGGAGGTGGTGACTGGGTAACTGGGGGAGTGGGTGAGTAGGTGACTGGGTAAATGGGCAACTGGGTAACGGTCAACGGTCCGTCGTCCACGGTCTACTGTCCACCGTTCATCGTCCCCCGTCCACCGTCAGCCATGCGTCTCTGCCTCGTCCCTCTCAAGACCATCCCCCGCCATCCGCGCCAGAACTGGCGGCGCTTCCAATCCGTCATGGAATCGGTCGGGACGCGCAAACCGGATTTGGTCTGCCTGCCGGAATGCACCTTCACCGGCTATCTCTACGAGGAAGACGACCTGCGCCGCTTTGCGGAGCCTGTCCCCGGCCCCGCCACCGAGGCGATGGGCGCAATCGCCCGCCGCTACGGAACTTTCGTGTGCTTCGGCCTCCTCGAACAATCCGCCGAAGGAGTGTACGACACCGCCGTCCTGCTGGACAGGGAGGGAGAAATCCGCCTCGTCCAGCGGAAAATCAGCGAGCGCGCCCCATTCGCCCGCGGGGAACGCATCCACAGCGTCGCGACCGAACTGGGGCAACTGGCGATTTTGACCTGCGGCGATTTGTTCGCTCCGCAGGCCGTAGCGCAACTCCCGCCGGAACTGAACCTCCTCCTGGTGCCGATGGCGCGGGCCTTCGCCGGGCGTTCTCCCCACCCGGAACGCTGGGAAACCGAGGAGCGGGCAGCCTATCTCCAGGCGGTCCGGGAAACGAATTCCCTCGCCGCCCTGGTCAACGCCCTGGAAATCGGGGTGGCAGAACCTTCCTTTGGCGGCGCCCTCCTCGTCTCTCCCCGCGGCGAACTTCTCGCCGAATCCCCCCACGGCACGGACGAAGTCCTGTTTATAGACCACGGACGACAGACCACGGACAACGGACGGTAGACCGTGGACGGTGGACGACGGACGGCAGGCCACCGGTCTCATCATCTCATCACCTCATCACCCCATTATCTCCCTCCCCCCATGTTCACCCCCCGACCCGCGCAGCAGAAAATCCTGGCCTACACCGGCGGCAAGATGGGCGTCTCCGCCGTCCCCGGCAGCGGCAAGACCTGGACTCTTTCCCGCCTGGCCGCCGACCTGATTTCCGGCGGCTACCTGGACCTGGAACAGGAAGTGCTCATCGTCACCCTGGTCAACGCCGCGGTAGAGAATTTTTCGGCGCGCATCAACCACTTCGTCGGGGAGCGCGGCCTGCTGCCCCGCATGGGCTACCGCGTCCGCACTCTCCACGGACTGGCGCACGACATCGTGCGCGAGCGCCCCGGCCTGGTCGGGCTGGCGGAGGACTTCGAAATTCTGGACGAGCGCGCCGTGCAGGAACTGCTTCGCGAGGTGGCGCACCTGTGGCTCAGGGCGCATCCGGCTTTCACGATGGAGTATCTCGCCCCCGATGTGCGCAACCCGGAGGGGGTCATCCGCAAGCAACTCCCCAAACTGGTGGAAGACCTGGCCGTGGCCTTCATCCGCACCGCCAAAGACCGGCAACTCTCCCCCCAGGAACTGCGCGCCCGCCTGGACGAAGTGCCCCTCCCCCTCCCGCTGGCCGAGATGGGGCAGGAAATCTACGCCGAATACCAGCGCGCCCTGGCCTACCGCGGGGCGGTGGATTTCGACGACCTCATCCGCCTGGCGCTGGATGCCCTCCAAAGCGACCCCGACTATCTGGAGCGGCTGCGCGCCCGCTGGCCCTACATCCTGGAAGACGAAGCCCAGGACAGCAGCCGCCTGCAAGAGCGGATTTTGCGCCTTTTGGCGGGGGAGGGCGGCAACTGGGTGCGGGTCGGCGACCCCAATCAGGCCATCTACGAGACTTTTACCACCGCCAACCCCCGTTTCCTGCGGGATTTCCTGCGCGAGCCTTTCGTCACGGCGCGGGATTTGCCCAATTCGGGGCGCTCCACCCTGAGCATCATCGCCCTCGCCAACCGCCTGATAGACTGGACCCGTCAGGAGCACCCCATCCCCGAGGCGCGGGACGCCCTCTCCCTGCCGCACATCGAGCCTACCCCGCCGGGGGACCCCCAGCCCAATCCGCCCGACGACCCGGCGGAGGTGCGTCTGGTGCTTCGCAAGTTCACCCCCGAAGGGGAGGTCAAAGCCGTCGCTGATTCGCTGGTCCGCACCCTGGCGGAACATCCCGACTGGACGGTGGCGGTGCTCACCCCCCGCAACCGGCGCGGTTTCGACCTGACCGAGGAACTCAAACGCCGCGGCATCCCCTACGTGGACGACATGCTCCGCAGCACGAGCGTGACCCGCGCCACCGCCGGGGCGCTGACCTACGCCCTCCAATACCTGGCGCGCCCGGCCTCCGCCGCCAAACTGGCGAATCTCTACCAGGTGTGGCGCAGGGAGGCCCGCGAGGACCCCGACCTGTGGAAGCGCGTCCAGGAGCAGGCCAAAATTCTGCGCGCCTGCCCCCGCCTGGAAACCTTCCTGTGGCCCCGCCCCGGAGAAGACTACCTCGACGGCCTGGGGCTGGAGAGCAGCGACCCCCAGACTTACGCCGATTTATCCGATTTTCGGCGGGTGGTGCGCCGCTGGCAGCAGGCGGTGCAGTTGCCCGTGGACCAGTTGCTCCTCACCCTGGCGCAGGATTTGTTCACCGAACCGGTACGCCTGGCATTGACCCACAAACTGGCCGGTCTGCTGCGGCAGGCGCGCGATTTGCACCCCGACTGGCGGCTTCACGAACTGACCGACGAGTTGCGCCTCATCGCCCAAAACGAGCGCCGTTTTCTCGGCCTCTCCCAACAGGAGAGCGGTTTCGACCCCGAAGCGTACAAGGGCAAGGTCGTGGTGGCGACCATCCACAAGGCCAAAGGGCTGGAGTGGGACCGCGTTTACCTCATGTCGGTCAGCAATTACGATTTCCCCTCCGGCCAGCCGGAAGACACCTACATCTCCGAGCCGTGGTACCTGCGCGGACGGCTCAATCTCCCCGCCGAGGCCCTGGAGCAATTGCGCCTGGCGCTGGGCGAGGAGGGCGAGGACTGGTACGAAGAAGGCCGCGCCACCCTCGCCGCCCGCCTGGACTACGTCCGCGAGCGTCTGCGCCTGCTCTATGTGGGCATCACCCGCGCCCGCCGCTCCCTGGTCATCACCTGGAACACAGGCCGCCGCGGCCAGTCCCACCCCGCGTTGCCGTTTCAGGCGTTGGTGGAGGGGGGAGGGGGAACCAGGGATTAGGGAGCAGGGATTGGGGAACAGCGTACAGCGTACAACGTACAACGTACATCGCACCTCGCACGTCGCACGTCCTCCGCACCCCCGCACCTCGCACGTGATACGTGACACGTGACACCTGGTACTTGATACATGATTCTCAGCCAAAGTTCCCTCCAGGATTTCGTAGATTGCGAGCGCCGCTTCCAACTGCGCTACTTGCTGCGCGTCGCCTGGCCCGCTCCACAGGCCGAACCGCAACTGGAACACGAGCGCCGCATGAAGCAGGGAATCCTCTTCCACCGCCTGGCGCACCAGCGGATGCTGGGTATCCCTTCCGAAAAACTGGACGCCATGCAGATGGAGCCGCCCCTCGACCGCTGGTGGCGCGCCCACAGCCGGACTTTCCTCCCCTTCCTGGCTTCCCTCGGAGAACCGCTCTACCGCTACCCCGAAATCACCCTGATGGGGAAGATGGGGCAATTCCGCCTCATGGCGCGCTACGACCTGTTGCTCGTCCAGCCGGGGGAGCGCGTTCTCATCGTGGACTGGAAGACGGGCCGCCGCCCGCGCCGCCCCCGGATGGCGCAGCGCGTCCAGACCCGCCTGTACCCCTTCCTGCTCGCTCAATCGGGGGCGTTCCTCAACGCGGGCCGCCCCTGGGAGGCGGAGCAAATCGAGATGCTCTACTGGTTCGCCGAAGCCCCCACAGAATCGATGCGCTTTCCCTACTCCGCCGCGGCGCGGGAAGACGACCGCCAATACCTGAACGCCCTCCTGGAGCGCATCGCCGCCCTGCCGACCGGTGAATTGCTCCCCCCCGCCGAGGACGAACGCGCCTGCCGCTTCTGCGTGTACCGTTCCCTGTGCGCCCGCGGCATCTCCGCTGCTCCCTTCGCCGAGCGGGAAGAAGAAGCCGCCCCCGAGGAAGCCCCCGCCTGGGAAGTGGACTTCGATGCCATCGAGCCGGTGGCGTTTTAGGCGATAGACCGTGGACGGTAGACGGTGGACCGTGGACGACGGACGGTTGACCGTGGACGGTGGACGACAGACCACGGACTACGGACTGTGGACTGTGGACTACGGAGACTACGGACTACAAACGATAGACCGTAGACATCCATCCATCTCCCCACCCCATCACCCCACCACCCCATCACCTCATCATCTCCCCACCTCATCACCTCATCATCCCCCCACCCCACTCACCCCATCACTTTCCCCCTTGCCCACTTTCCAACTTTCCCCTCCCCCCACCGTCCCCGAAGACCTGCGCCGGGCCGTAGGCGGTCATCCCCTGGTGGCCGAACTGCTCTACCGCCGCGGCATCACCACCCCCGAAGCGGCGCGGGCCTTCCTCGACCCATCCGCCTACCGCCCCGCCTCCCCCCTTGACCTGCCGGACATGGCCCGCGCCGTCGCCCTCCTGCAGGAGGCCCTCGGCGCGCAGAAGCGCATCCTCGTGTGGGGCGATTTCGACGTGGACGGGCAGACCTCCACCGCCCTGCTGGTCGGCCTCCTGCGGGGGCTGGGCGGACGGGTGAATTTCTACATTCCGGTGCGCGCCCGCGAATCCCACGGCGTGCATCTCTCCCGCCTGGAAAGTCTGCTGGAAGACCCCGGCTTCGACCTGCTCCTCACCTGCGATACCGGCGTCACCGCCCACGCCGCCGTGGAAGCCATGCGCGCCGCAGGCCGCACCGTCATCGTCACCGACCACCACGAACTGGGGGAGCGCCTGCCTGCCGCGGACGCGGTCGTCAACCCCCGCCGCCTGCCGCCGGAGCATCCCCTGGCGACCCTGCCGGGCGTGGGTGTGGCCTACGAACTGGCACTCGCCCTGCTGGATGCCGCTCCCGCCCCCGGCATCTCACCCGATGATTTTCTCGACCTGACCGCCCTGGGTATCGTCGCCGACGTTGCCCTTCAGCGCGGCGAAGCCCGCTACCTGTTGCAGCGTGGCCTCCAGTCCCTGCGGCGGACGCGCCGCGCCGGATTGCGCGCCCTAGCTAACGCCGCCGGTCTCTCGCTGGAGGGCCTCACCGAGGAACAGATTGGCTTCGGCCTGGGGCCGCGCCTCAACGCCCTGGGGCGGCTGGATGACGCCAACGCCGCCGTGGAACTCCTCACCACCGCCGACGAAACCCGCGCCACAGCCCTCGCCCTGCGCCTGGAGGCCCTCAACGCCCGCCGCCGCTTCCTCACCGACCAGGTGTACCGCGCCGCCCGCGCCCAACTGGAGCGCAACCCCGCCCTGGCGCAGTATCCGGTCATCGTTTTGGGACAGGAGGGCTGGCCCGGCGGGGTGGTGGGCATCGTCGCCAACCGTCTGGTGGAGGACTACGGCAGGCCGGTGATACTTTTCTCGCTGGGAGAAGACGGCCTGGCCCGCGGCTCGGCGCGCTCCGTGGAGGGGATTCACATCACCGAGGCGATTGCGGCCCAAAAAGACCTGCTGCTCAGTTTTGGCGGACACCCCATGGCCGCCGGCTGCGCCCTGAAGACGGAGGATTTGCCCGCCTTTCGGGAGGGATTGGCGCGCAGCCTCAAAGGGCGCATCCCCCCCGAGGGGGTGCAGGCCGCCCTCAAGGTGGATGCGGAACTCCCTTTGGAGGCGCTCTCCCTGGAACTGGCCGCGGACCTCGAAAGGCTGGCTCCCTTTGGGGCCGGCAATCCCCAGCCGCTCTTCCTGGGACGCGGTCTCCAGATACGCGAGGTGCGCCCGATTGGACGCGAAGGCGCGCACCGGCGGGTGCGGGTACGCACGCCCGCGGGGACGGAGCACGGCATCCTGTGGTGGCGCAGCGCCGACATCCCCCTGCCGGAGGGCCGCTTCGACCTGGCCTACACCGTGCGGACGAGCACCTACCGCGGGCAGGAGCAGTTACAAATCACCTGGCAGGCGGCCTTCCCCACCGAGGCGCGCCCCGCGGAGGTCGCGCCCGCCCGCCCGCAGCGGCAGGTGGTGGATGCCCGCCACGTGGAGGAGGCCGCCGCGGCCCGCTGGCTCTCTCGCCCCGGGACGGTGGTGTGGGCGGAGGGCGGGCTGCTGCCTCAGGGCCGCGGGCGCCACGAACTGGAACCCGCCAAAACGCTGGTGGTGTGGAGCGCGCCGCCTTCGGAGGCCATCCTGCAACGGACGCTGGAGCGCGTCCAACCGCAGACGGTGGTGCTGGTGGCCCGCGACCCGCGCCTGGACGAACCGCAGGTCTTTCTGCGGCGGCTGGCGGGGATGGTCAAGTACGCCCTCCAGACCTACGAGGGACGCATCGTTCTGGAGAAGGCCGCCGCGGCCCTGGCCCAACGACTGGATACGCTCCTGGCCGGGCTGGCCTGGCTGGCGGCGGAGGGGCACATCACCCTGCTGGAGGGGGACGAGGAAACCTATCGGGTGGGGACGGGCAGCGGGAAGCGGCAGCCGCAGGAGGCCGCCGCCCTGGCCGGGCGCATCCGCTCCCTGCTGGAGGAGACAGCCGAATACCGCCGTTATGTGCGCCAGGCAGATTTGTCGGGGTGGCTGGCCGGTTAGAGTTACCCAAAACCGGGTGCGAATGCCCCAAAACGGCTATTCTTCATCTGCACGAGAACAGGTATAATCAATGCAGCCTTATACATCCCCACCATCCCCACTTGTGAGAGACGCCCATGCGCATCATAGATAAATCTCCCCTGGTTGCTGAAGACGGCAGCATCAGCCTCTTCAACCGGCTGCGCGGCACCTTGCAGTACGGCAATACCTGGTTTCGCGATATGCAGGCGCAGGAGGAGGCCATCCGCGCCCTCAGCCCCGTGCTGGACAATCGCTACACCTTGCTGCGCAACATTGTCCTGCCCGATGTCGGAGTTCCCCTCCCGATGACTCTGGTCGGCCCTAACGGCATTTGGGTGCTGTATGTCAGCGGCCTGCGCGGGGTTTACCGGGCCAAAAACGACACCTGGTCGCGCATGGATAGCGGGCATTTCAAGCCCGTCAAGCCCAACCTTGTGCGGCGCACCCAATTGCTGGCTCGTGCCTTGCAAGCCTATCTGGAAAAACAGGGGCTGCACAATCTCCCCGATGTGCAGGGCGCGCTGCTCTTTACCGACCCGGCCCACCACGTGGACACCATCAACCCCGCCGTCCGCGTGGTACTCAGTGATGCGCTGGAACGCTTCGCCATTTCCATCACCCGCCAGGCCGAGACTCTTACGCCGCAGCAGGTGGAGGGCGTGATATCGGCCTGTGTGACCCAAACCCCGGAAGAACTCCCAGAAGAAGATGATGCTTTTGCCTTGCGCGAGGAACTTCCCGAGGGGGAAACCTCCGTCCCGCGGGCAGCGGCCCCATCAAAGGCAGGGCCCCTCAGCGATTTCGTAGGGCGCATCAATCTGA
>DRKV01000472.1 GCA_011051635.1 Chloroflexota bacterium
AAAGTATGCAAGTGGGGAAGTATGAAAGTATGCAAGTGGGAAAGTACGAAGGTGGGAAGACGGGGGAGCGGGGAAGTTTGCAAGTGGGAGAGTACCCCCCTCCCCCCTCGGGGGAGGGCCCGGGGGCGGGCAGGCTACATCCGCTCGGAGAGCCAGGTGTGGATGTAGCGCAGGGCGTCCGGGGCGGAGGGTTCCATCATCACATCGTGGCCTGCGCCGGGGGCGAGGTAGAAATCGGCGTTGTAGTGAGCCGCGGAGCGGCGCATGGCTTCCACGCTGAAGAAGGCGTCCGCTTCGCCTGCCACCCAGAGCATGGGGGTGCGGATGTTCTGGGGGGGCTTCCAGAAGGGCGGGTTGTGCTGGAAGAGCACCAGCGCCGATTCGGGAACCAGGCGGGCGTGCAATTCTTCGGGTGTGATGAGTGCCTGCGGACTGAGCAGGGCGCGGGCCGCTACCTGCGGGGTGCGCACCATCGGCGCGGCGTCCCAATGGAAAAGCATGAGGGGCAGCCCCGCGGGGTCAAGGCGGATGTAGCGCAGCAGGTTGTCGGCCAGCATGGAGTGAGAGACCCAGGATGCGACCATCACGGTGGCAGGGAGGTCGTCGCCGACGTATTTGAGATACCACTGGGTCAGCGCGCCGCCCATGCTGTGCCCTATCAGCACCGGCTTGCGGGGCAGGCGGGCAATTTCGCCGCGCAGGAAATTCAGGTAGTAATCCAGCGTGCAAAACTGGATGGAACGCTGCGCCGGGGAAGCACCGTGCCCCGGCAGACTGATGGCGTGGCTCTCCCAGCCCCAGGCGGCGAGTTGCTTCTGCCAGTCCTCCCAGCACCAGGCGGCGTGCCACATGCCGTGCATGAAGAAGAGCGGGGTCTCGAAGCGCCGTTCTCTGGGGATGCAGGTGACGCGCTCGATGCCGTCCTCCACCACGCGCCGCAGCGTGCCGCCATCGAAGGTCTCTTCCCGCTCCCAGGAGACGCCCTTGGGATGCCGGTTTGCGTCCTCTTGCAGGGTTTTGGCGGGGTCGGCGCGCCACAGGCGGTACAGAATCCAGCCTCCCAACACGGAGAGATACCCCAAAGGGAGGCTCAAGGGGAGTGGAATCCGCTTTTTCATCGTTTCGTCCTTTTGGGTTTCCCTGCCATTATCGCGAGGGATTGGAAGTCCCCCGCTGGAGGGGGAAGAAGTCCGCAAAGCGGACTTGGTGAATGCAGGGCAGGGGTTCCAGCCCTGCCCGCAAAGGAGCGAGACCTCCGAGATTTTACCGGCGTCTTTTCCGTGCAGCGCATCTTATGCCGAAATCTCGGAGGTCTTTCCCCACAATTTCGGGGAGAACATCAAAACATCTGCGTCTACCCCGTCCCCTACGAAGATTTGTCGGCCAGCGGACTGAAGGTGTCAATCAGAAGTTTGAAGTCGCCGCCCACGGGGTACAGAATGGGATAGGTAGCGCCGCGGTCGAGGTATTCCTTCACTTTGGCGCGGGCTTCGTCGGGCGTGCCGCTGGCGGTGATGCGGTCTACCAGTTCGTCCGGGACGAGGTGCTTGGCCTTGTTGATTTGCTCTTTGGTGGCCGGCCAGCCCAAAATGGACTGAATCTCATGCACCACTTCATCGCTCACGCCGCTGGCTTTGGCGATGTGCGGCTGCTGGGCGAGGTACTGGCACAGCAGCATCTTGGTCGTCTCGATGGCCTTGTCGTGGTCGTGGTCCACCGAGCAGACAATCAACTGCGGGCGGTCCAGGTCGTAAACGCTGCGCCCGGCCTTGCGCGCCCCTTTGTCGAGCAGTTCCATGGCGTGGTCGTTGTATTCGGGCGGGACGCAGTAATTCAGCACCGCACCGTCGGCGATTTCGCCGGTCAACTGCATCATCTTGGGGCCGGTCGCGCCAATCATGATGGGGACGTTGCGCGGTTCGCGGCGTCCGTGTACCACGTCCAGTTCGATGCCGTCCACGTGGTGGAATTCACCGTGGAAGGTGACGCGCTCCATGTTGAGCAGTTTCCGCAAAACGATGACCGTTTCGCGCATGGCCTTGAGGGGCTTGCGGCGGGTGATGCCCACATTGCGGGCGAGCGGGTCCCACCAGGCCCCAATCCCGCAAATGATGCGGTCGGGAGCCAGGTCATCCAGGGTCAGGAAGGTGGCAGCCAGCAGGCCGATGTTGCGCGTCCAGTTGTTGATTACGCCCGAACCGACCTTGATTTTCTCGGTCACCGCGGCGTAGGCGGCCATCGGCACAATCGCGTCGCGCACCAGGCGGGATTCGGCTTGCCACACGGCGTAGAAGCCTTTCTCTTCGGCGTAGCGCACGTAATCCAGCCCGTCGCGTAAATCGTGAGAATCTTGCAGGTAGAGAGCAACTTTGTCGAACATGAGAACTCCTTGAGGAATAGGGAATGCTGATGAGGGACGATGGACGGTGGACCGTTGACGACTGACGACCGACCGTTGACTACTGACCACTGGCTCCTGACCGCTGCCCCCTGCCTCACCGCAGCGCCAGGTTCTGCTCTTCCAGCAGTTTCAGGTCCTCGGGCCAATCCAGGTCAATTGCCAGGGAAGGAAGTTCGAGCACTTCCAGGCGTGCTCCGGCTTCTCTGGCGAGGTCACAATGCCGCCGGAAGGAGCCAGGGCCAAAGTGATAGGAAATCAACCCCGGCGGGGTGATGACCAGGGCGTTGGTGCCCTCCCGTTTGCGGTCCGGGACGATGACTACCGCGGGGGGCTGACGGGCAGCCTCCAGGAGAGCGCGTACATCCTCGGCGCGCAGCAGCGGCAAATCGGCAGGGAGCACCAAAATGCCGTGCGTGTTGAAGCGCCGGGCCACAAAAGTGGCGCGTGCCAGCGCCATGTTGAGGTGCGATTCGTCGTCCTCCAGAACGGTCCGCGCTCCGTGCTTGCGCGCCAGTGCCAGGGCTGCCGTATCCCGGCTGACCACCAGCACTTGTTCCAGTTCGGGGACGCTCTTCAGGGTCTCCACGGTGCGCGCCAGCAGTTGACGGTTGAGCGCGGCGCGCTCTTCTTCGCTCAACACCGTCGCCAGACGCGATTTTCCCAACCGCATCGGCTTGATTGGCACGATAGCCCACAAAGTCATAGTCGAGGTTCCTTTCGTAAGGATAGGTTTTGTGGGCGTTCTCTCCTTCTCACAGCAGGGATGCTCCAAAAGCCAGGGCCTCGGCGGCCAGGCGGGCGCGGTCGGCTGGCGTGTGCATGATGGTCTGCGCGCAAAGGGTGTTCATTCCCAGGCGCTGGATGGCGTTTTCCAACTCCTGGTCGCGCAGGTCGAAGACGAAACCTTGCAGCAAGCCGCGATAATGCTCGGCGACCGCCAGGGCAGAGGGATGGATGCCCAACTCGCGGTACATTTTGGCCGCCGGACCTTTGAGAGCCTCTCCGCCGATGATGGGGGAGACGGCGATACACGTTTTGGCGGCGACCAGTTCCCGGATGTCTCCCACCGAAAGGATGGGGTCAATGCTCACCCACGGGTTGGAGGGGCACAAGATGACAAGATTGGCCCTTTCGAGGGCCGCGCGTACCCCGGGGGCGGGCTGCGCCCGCTCCACCCCCGGGAAGCGGAATCCCTTTACGGCGGGTTCCGTTTTCCGATGGACGAAGTACTCCTGAAAGGGCAGTTCGCCCTCCTCCGTCTCCACAACCGTGGGGACAGGGTCATCGCTCATCGGCAGGACGGTGTGTTCGATACCCCAGGCGCGGCAGAAATCCCGTGTGATGGCCGAAAGCGGCTCGCCGGCGCGCAGGCGACGGGTGCGTTCCAGGTGCGTGCCCAGGTCGCGGTCGCCCAGACGGAACCAGTCCGGGCCTCCCAGACGGGCGGCGTTCTCGATGGCGTTCCAGGTCTCGTCGGCGCGTCCCCAGCCGGTCTCGGGGTTCGCCAGCCCCGCCAGCGTGTAGCAGACCGTATCCAGGTCGGGGCTGATGTGCAGGCCGTAATGCTCGAAATCATCGCCGGTGTTGACGATGACCGTCAGGTTCTCCGGCGGCAGAATCTGCGCCAGCCCGTCCGCCAGTTTCGCGCCGCCGACACCGCCGGCGAGGGCGACGATGGACAGGGGACGGTGGACGGTTGACGATGGACGGTGGTCAGTGGACGGTAGACGGTTGACCGTAGGCCGCAGGTGGTATTCGGCCCGTTCATCAGACACATGACGGGACGAGAAAGACAGTGCATTACGAAAAGCCGAAATGCTTCTGGCAAGGTCTTGTGCCCGCTCGTCGGCGGTTTCCAACAGGGTTGCGTTTTCAAGGTAGCCGCGGCGGGCGATGATTCGCAAACAGGCCACGGTTTCCAGCAATGAGCGCAGCGCCAGGGCGAGGAAGCGGCGCTGCTCGGCATCACTTTGACCGGTAGAACCTTCCGCGATGTTCAGTGAAACGGAGGTCGCGGCACGTTTCAGTTGGGAGTGCAAGTTGAATTTCTCGCTTTCGGGCAGCGCGTCGGCAATCTGATAGGCCAGGTCAATGTATTCCAGAGACATCTGCCAGACTCGCAACTTCTCGAATTTGAAAGCCATCGTTGCCTCCACAGTCTACGGTCTACCGTCCATCGTCCGCGGCCCGCCGTCTGTCGTCTGTGGTCTGTT
>DRKV01000473.1 GCA_011051635.1 Chloroflexota bacterium
CTCGCCTTCCAGCGAGGCGGGACGGTAAACGCCCTCCTGCCGGGCGCGCTCCCAATCGGAGCGGGGGCAAATGTGGACGATGCAAGCGGACATGGGGGAACCTCAGGTCTGGATGCGCAGCAGGCGGGGATGCCCGGCCAAATCGGGCAGCAGGTCTATGCGGGCGCGGGGGAAAACTTTACGGGCCGCGCGGGGGGCAGATTCCCCTTGAGAGGCCGCAATCTCTAGGAGCAGCAAGCCGCCCAAAGCCAGGCGCGTCTCCGCCTGCGCCAGCAATCGGCGGATGAGTTCCAGGCCGTCCGCGCCGCCGTCCAGCGCCAGGGTCGGCTCTCTTCCGTAAACTTCCAGGCGGCGGAGGGTCCCGGTCGGGATGTAGGGCAGGTTGGCGCAAATCAGGGGCAGGGAGCGGGGAGCGAAGGCGGTGAGCAGGTCGGCGCGCAGGAAATCCAGACGGGAGGCGACGTTGTGACGGCGGGCGTTGCGGCGCGCCAGATGCAGGGCAGCGGGGGAGATGTCGGCGGCGACGAGGCGCAGGGAGGGGCGTTCCGCCGCCAGGGTGACGGCGATGCAGCCCGTGCCGGTTCCCGCGTCGGCGGCCAGACGCACGCCGGGGCGGGCGCGCAGCCAATCGAGGGCTGCTTCGACGAGATGCTCGGTCTCCGGACGGGGGATGAGGGCCTCGGGGCCGACATCGAAACTCCGCCCGTAGAACTCCCATGCGCCGAGGACGTAGGGAAGGGGCGTACCCTCCCGCAGGCGGGCCAGGGCCGCTCGGAGGGCATCCTGCTGAGAGAGGGTGAGGCGGGCTTCGGGGTGAATCAAAACCCAGGTGCGCGGCTTCGCAAGAATGTGGGCCAGCAGCACTTGGGCATCCAGGGCGGCGGTTTCGCTGTGGAGGCGCAGGACGCGGCGGGCGGTTTCCAGGGCCTCCCCTACCGTCTCCGGTCTGTCGTCCATCGTCTTGTAGTCTTGTAGTCCATAGTCCCCCGTCCACGGTCTGTCGTCCACGGTCTATCGTCCATCGTCCGCGGTCTGTCGTCCACCGTCCATCATCCACTGTCCACCGTCTCCCTCACACCCCCGCCGCGGCCAGGCGCTCGGCCTCGTCGCGGGTCGCCAGTTCGTCGATGAACTGGTCAATCTCGCCGTCCATCACGGCGGGCAGGTTGTAGGAGGAGAGGTTGATGCGGTGGTCGGTGACGCGTGACTGGGGGTAGTTGTAGGTACGGATTTTCTCGGAGCGTTCCCCCGTGCCCACCTGGGAGCGGCGGTCGGCCTCCCGCTCGGCGCGGCGTTTGGCTTCTTCCAACTCGTAGAGACGCGCCTTGAGAATGCTCATCGCCCGCAGGCGGTTCTGCAACTGGGAGCGCTCGTCCTGGCAGGCCACCACCATGCCGGTGGGCAGGTGGGTAATGCGCACCGCGGTGGCGTTCTTCTGCACGTTCTGGCCGCCGGCCCCCGCCGATTTGTAAACGTCAATTTTGATGTCCTTGTCGGGGATGGCGATTTCCACATCGTCCACTTCGGCCAGCACGGCCACGGTCGCCGTGGAGGTGTGGATGCGCCCCTGCGACTCGGTGGCGGGGACGCGCTGGACGCGGTGCACGCCGGATTCGTACTTCAGACGCGAGTAAGCCCCTTTGCCCTTGATGAGGAAGGTGATTTCTTTGTAGCCGCCGATGCCGGTGGCGTTGGCGGAGAGGATTTCCACCTTCCAGCCCTGCCGCTCGGCGTAACGGCTGTACATGCGGAACAGGTCGGCGGCGAACAGGCCGGCCTCGTCGCCGCCCGCGCCGGCGCGAATCTCCATGATGACGTTGCGGTTGTCGCGCGGGTCTTTGGGCAGCAGCATCCGGCGGATTTCCTCTTCCAGGGCGGGAATTTGGGCTTCCAGTTCGGAGGCTTCCTGCGCGGCGAGTTCCCGCATTTCGGGGTCGCTTTCATCGGACTGCATCGTCCGGGCTTCCTCCAGTCCATCCAGCATCTGGCGGTATTGGCGGATTTTCTCCACCAGGGGTTCCAGGTCGCTGCGCTCCTTGCCCAGTTCGGCGGCGCGCTGATAGTCGTCGCCGACTTCCATCAGTTGGCGGGTCAGTTCTTCGTAGCGGTCTTCGATGGCTTTGAGTTTTTCAAGCATGAGGGGAGAAGTGTGCAAGTGAGAAAGTCTGCAAGTAGGAAAGTTGGCAAGTGGGTGATTGGGTGAGTGGGGATGCAGGGATTGGGGATTAGGGATTGGGGAGCAGGCACATCGCACGTCGCACCTCGCACTTGGCACGTGACACCTGATACGTGACACGTGGTACGTGATACGTGATACGTGATACGTGGCACATGATTATACCATTCGGCCTTGTGCTATACTTGCCGCCGATGGACAACGCAGACCTGTACCGCATCCTTTGCACCATTCGCCGCTTCGAGGAGACCGTCCTGGAAAACTTCCCGAAGGGCGTCTTCCACGGCACGACCCACACCTACCTGGGGCAGGAGGCCAATGCCGCCGGAATCCTCACCCACCTGCGCCCCGAAGACATCGTTTTCAGCAACCACCGCTGCCACGGACATTTCATCGCCCGCGGCGGCGACCTGCACGCCCTCTTCGCCGAGATGATGGGCAAACCCGCGGGCGTATGCGCCGGACGCGGCGGCTCGCAGCACCTCCACTGGCAGAATTTCTACTCCAACGGCATCCAGGGCGGCATCGTCCCCGTGGCGACCGGCATGGCGCTGGCCGAGAAACGCAAGGGCAGCGACGCTCTGGCCATCTGCTTCCTCGGCGACGGAACCCTGGGACAGGGCGTGATTTACGAGAGTTTCAACCTGGCCGCCCTGTGGGGCGCGCCCATCCTCTACGTCCTGGAAGACAACCGCATCGCCCAGACCACTCCCGCCGCCCTGACCCTGGCCGGAGATGCCGCCGCCCGCTTCCGCGCCTTCGGCATCCCCGTGCGCGAGGCGGATACCTCCGATGTGCTGGAGGTCCATGCCCTGGCGGGCGACCTGTTGGGAGAAATCCGCTCCCGCGGGGAACCGCGCGCCCTGATATTGCACACCGCCCGTTTTGGTCCCCACTCCAAAGGGGATGATACCCGCGACCCCGCGGCGGTTGCCCGTTTACGCCAGGCTCGCGACCCCCTAAGGATTCACCGCGCCCGCCTAGCCCCCGAAGTCGCCGCCGCGATTGAAACCGAAGCCTCCGCCCGCGTGGAGACCGCCTACCGCCAAGCCCTCGCGGATGAAGACGTACAGGGTACAGGGTACGGGGTACAGCGTACTACGTCATCCCATCATCCCATCACCCCATCACCCCATCACCC
>DRKV01000474.1 GCA_011051635.1 Chloroflexota bacterium
CCCAAACCGCCTTTGTCGTTGCGAAATTGCTCTACTTCGGCCCCGCCACGGTCATCGTATGCCGGTTGCCCGGAAAGATATCCGACCAGACCGTCTCCCGGTATTTGACCGCACTGACCCGGGCTAGCTGACGCCCGGTGGCGTTTTTTTCCCGCTGAAATACCCTTTTTGGCTCTTTTCAGCCCGCGGACTACATGGCAGACCCGATAAATCGAAGTCCAGCCACAGGTACCCGCGCCAATCATGGCGCATCGTCAAACTGTGCGCCTTCCAGATAGCCGTGGTCGCCTGGCGCAAGTGCTCAATTTGCTTTAGAGTTAGCACATCGAGCAGCCGGGACAGCGTGGCTTGGTCGGCAAAGCGCGGCCACCCCCATACCCCGGCCAGCAAGTTTTCCGACTTGAGACGAGAATTGACCTCAGAAAGCGTCTCACAGCCTGCCAGCATACACAAAAGCACCTGTTGTAGCTTGTCGGCAGGGCTGAAAACCCGCTTTTTCATCGGAATCTGAACCTGAACCAGGGGTTTCAGTCTGTTCTGGGCCTGGTAAAGTGCACAAAGCGCTGCCAATGGCGCATATTGGGTGTTGATTGGCCCTTCTGTCAGTCCAATTTCGAGGCTCATTGGAGGTCTCCTTTCCGGGATAAGTCTAAAGCAATTTTCCAATGATACCCGACGGATACCCGACTGGGAGGCTCTGGAGGGCTGTTTTAGCGTTTGGAGGGGCCTTATATCTGCGTTTCCGAATAGAAACCGTCTGTGTTTGCGCAAAAATAAGGTCGGAGGTCGTGGTTTTTTTTGGGTATACTATTGCTACCGATTACCCAGGAGAGAGTCATGCCTTCATCGCAAATCACCAGTCTGAATCTTCCAGATGCCTTCCTGTCTGTCATTGGGCTGGGCGCGCCGGAAGCGGTTTTCCCCGTCAAGAGCAAGAATCGCATCGGCAGTTTGGGCGGGGCTGTGATTTTCCTCGGCGCGGGCGGCCTGACGGTCTTGTTCGCCTTCGTCAACGCCTACAATGCCAGTCAGCGTTATGGGCCGGCGGTTTTTGGCAAACGTCTCGTCGGGCCGTTGGTATTCGGATTGGTGCTGGGAGCCTTGGGGCTGTGGGCTGCATGGAGCGCCTACGCCAACTGGAATCGCATGGTGGTGGTTTACACCCACGGATTGGCCTTGCGCGACCGCAAAGGGGTGCGCTTTTGGCGTTGGGAGCAAATCGAAGCCCTTTATCGCTCGGTGGTAAAGCGGTATGTCAACGGTATCTACACCGGTACGACCCACATTTACACCATCGGATTAGGCCAGAGCGGGCGGGAGCGCTTCGATGACCGCTACCAAAACGTGGAGAAACTGGGGGACGTGCTGCAAGGGCGTACCTTCGAGCATCTGTACGCTCATGCCGCGGAAGCCTACAACGCGGGGCGCAAAGTGCAATTCGGACGCGTCACGCTTGACAAAGGGGGGATTACCGTCGGCAAGAAAACGTATCCGTGGGAATCGGTGGAAGGGGTGTTCGTTCGGCAAGGCATTCTGCGAGTGAAAAAGAAAGGCGGAGGCTGGCTCGGAGGGGCTTCTGTTGCGGTTAGCACCATCCCGAACCTGGCCGTACTCCTTGCCCTCATAGACCAGATTGTGGGGCTGAATACCCCCCGGTAGGAAGGACTGCGAGCAGTTGTCCTACGTCAGACCTGACGGGTCTCGCACCTTGCGGGCAGGGCTGGAACCCCTGCCCTGATGCCTTTCAAGTCCGCAGAGCGGACTTCCTGCCAGCCAGCGGGGGGCTTCCAGTCCCCCGCGAGAGCGGCAGACAGCAGAAGTTGAAGGTGTTCGCTTTTTCGCGCCAATCAGCGTGCATCAGCGTCATCTACGTTCTTCAAGTGGCTCTTCTCCCCAAGACCTGACGGGTCTCGCAGACCCGTCAGGTCTGTCGCGAAGGCCTCGGTTTGCGCAAACCACCCACTTGCGGTATAAACAAACTGGCATTCCCCCGATTGGGAGTGCGCCTCATACCGCCTATGCAAGGATGCTTCATGGAATCAACCAAGACCGCAACCGAAACCCTTACCCATACCCCCTTTATCGTTGGAATACGCTTTCACCGCATCGGGAAAATTTACCACTTCGACGCTTCCGCCTTCCCCGATTTGCAGCCCGGCGATTTCGTCATCGTCGAGACGCGCCGCGGCAGGCAACTGGGCGAAGTAGCCCAAACCTTCGCAGAACCTCCCGCTCCGCCGCGTGATGGCTCCTGGAAGCCGGTGGAACGCCGCGCCACTCCCCGCGACCTCGTCTTGCGCCAAATCTGGCAGAAGAAGGAATTGCAAGTCACCATCCAGTGCCGCGAGAAGGCGCACCAGATGAAATTGCGCGATGTCAAAATCGTCGCCTCCGAGTTCAGTTTCGACGGGGCGCTGCTCACCATCCTCTACAGCACCGCCGCGGGCGAGAAAGTCAACCTCAACGCCCTCGCCAAAATCATGCAGCGCATGTACCCTCACAGTTCCGTGGAGATGCGTCAGATTGGGCCGCGCGACGTGGCGAAAATCCTGGGCGGGATGGGGGCCTGTGGCATCGAGTCGCGCTGCTGCTCCACCTTCCTGACCGAATTCAGCCCCATCTCCATCAAGATGGCGAAAGCGCAGGGCATCTCCCTGGCCCCCTCCGAAATTACCGGCATGTGCGGACGGCTGCGCTGCTGCCTGGTGTACGAATACGAGCAATACGCCGAAGCCCGCAAAGTCCTTCCCAAGCGCAACAAGCGCGTCGTCACCCCCCTGGGCGAAGGCAAAGTGGTGGATTTGTACCCCCTCAAGCAATCCGTGGTCGTGAAACTCTTCGAGAGCGGCGAGCGGCACGAGTTCCTCAAACACGAGTTGCAGCCCTGGGATGAATTGGAAGCCCTACGCCGCAAGGCCGCCAATCCCCCTTGCGATGAGTGCGATAAAGCGGATGACTGCGATTGCAAAGAGGCCGCTCCCCCAAAGGGAAGTCAACCCTCAGAGGCGGCTGCCCTCCCCAAAGGGGTGGTGGAACAAACTCCCCCGCAAGGGGCTGCCGCCTCCGAAGATGCCGCTTCCTCCAAAGGCGGTTCCGCACCCCCCTCCGGGCGCTCGCGCTCCCGCCGCGGTCGTCGGGGCGGCAACCGCAAACGTCGCCGCTGATTCCCCAAAATTCCCCATGACGAACCCCGATTTTCTCTCTGCCGCCCAGGATTTGTTCCCATACACCCGCGACCTGCGCCGCGACTTCCACATGCACCCTGAACTGGGTTTCCGCGAAGTCCGCACCGCCGGCATCGTGGCGCGTGAACTGCGCGCTCTGGGGCTGGAGGTCTCCACCGGCGTCGCCGAGACCGGCGTAGTGGCCCTCCTGGAGGGGGCGCACCCCGGTCCCACCGTCCTGGTGCGCTTCGATATGGATGCCCTGCCCGTCACCGAGGAGACCGGCGCGCCCTACGCCTCGCAGACCGAGGGCCTGATGCACGCCTGCGGGCACGACGGGCACACCGCCATCGGCCTGACCGTCGCCCGGATGCTGCACGCCCGCCGCGCCGACCTGCGCGGGACGGTCAAGTTCGTCTTTCAGCCCGCCGAGGAGGGGCTGGGCGGGGCGGCCCGGATGGTCGCCGAGGGCGTCCTGGAGAACCCCCGCCCGCGTCATACCCTGGCGCTCCACCTGTGGAACTCCGCCCCGCTGGGCTGGCTGGGGGTCGCCCCCGGCCCCGTAATGGCCGCCGCGGAGTTCTTTCGCCTCCGGCTGCGGGGGCGCGGCGGACATGGGGCTATTCCCGATGCCGCCGCAGACCCCATCGTGGCCGCCGCGCAAGTCGTCTCGGCCTTGCAGAGCGTGGTTTCCCGCAATGTTCCGCCTCGCGAGACGGCGGTGGTGAGCGTCACCCACATCCGGGCGGGTGAGACCTTCAACGTCATCCCCCCCGATGCTCTCCTGGAGGGCACCATCCGCACCTTTCAGCCGGAGGTGCGCGAGACGGTCTTGCGCCGTTTCCGCGAAGTGGTGGAGGGTGTTTCCGCCGCGATGGGCTGCCGGGCTGAAATCGAATTCATGGATTACACCCCCGCAGTGGTCAACGACCCCGCCGTGACCGCTCTCGTCCGGCAAGCCGCCGCCAAAGTGCTGCCGGAAAGTCATGTGGAAAGCGAATACGCCACCATGGGGTCGGAGGACATGGCTTTTATGATGCAGGAAGTCCCCGGCTGCTATTTCTTCGTCGGCTCGGCCAATCCCGAAAAGGGGCTGGACGCTCCGCACCACCATCCCCGCTTCGACTTCGACGAGCGCGTCCTTCCCCGCGCTGCGGCTCTCATGGCCCAGGCGGTGTGGGAGGTGGTCGGGTAGTCTGGTAGTCGGGTAGTTGGGTAGTCTTATGGTCGGGTAGTCTTGTAGCCGGGTAGTCGGGTAGTTCTCCGCTTCTTCCATCTTCCCTCTTCTCACCTCCCCATCTCATCACCTCATCACCTCCCCATCTC
>DRKV01000475.1 GCA_011051635.1 Chloroflexota bacterium
CGGGTAGTCTGGTAGTCGGGTGGTCGGGTAGTTGGGTGGTCGGGTGGTCTGGTAGTCGGGCAGTCGGGCAGTCGGGTGGTCGGGTAGTCGGGTGGTCGTCGGTCAATCGCCTACTGTCCATTGTCCACCGTCCACGGTCTGTTGTCCGTCGTCCGTCGTCTGTGGTCTACTGTCCATCGTCCACTGTCTGCCGTCCACCGTCCACCATCCGCGGTCTCTCCCCCACTTTGCGGGCCGGAATGCCGGCCCAGATTTCCCATGCGCCGGTGGATTCCAGCAAAACGGCGTTGGCGCCCACGATTGTGCCGCGCCCGACGGTCAGGACGCTTTCCTTGCAGAGCACCTTGCAGCCGGGGGAGAGGATGACGTCGTCCTCGATGACGATGCCCCCGAAGCGCGACTCGGAGGCCGGACGGTAGATGTCAGCCCGCCCGATGGTCACGCCGGGATAGAGTTTGACCCGCGCCCCGATGCGGGCTTTGGAATGCACCACCAACCCGAACGCGCCGTGCGTCAGTTCCAGGCCGGGGCCAACAGGGACGGAGCGCGGCAGTTCCACGCCGAGGAGTTTGAGGGCGTAGTAGGCCAACCGCCCGACGAGGGGCTTGCGGCGCAGGCAGGCGAGGGTGGTGGGGAGGTCGCGAGACATGGGATGAATGGTGAATGCAGAATGAT
Source organism: Chloroflexota bacterium (assembly GCA_011051635.1). Taxonomy (GTDB): domain Bacteria; phylum Chloroflexota; class Anaerolineae; order Anaerolineales; family DRKV01; genus DRKV01. Next base: position 676 of record DRKV01000475.1, read on the forward strand.
GAATGGGGAGGTGATGAGATGGGGAGATGAGGGGGTGATGAGAAACAACTTGTCACCCACTCACCCAGTTACCCACTCACCCGTTTCCTCCCACCCCCAACCGATACACCGCGAAGCCGGCGGCCTCCCAGGGGGCCGGGTTCCACAGGTTGACGGTATCCACCACAAGGCGGGCCGGGGTGAGGGCGGCTACCTCCGAGGGGCGCAGTTCCCTGAAGGGGCGGTGTCCCACCAAAAGCAGGAGGGCGTCCGCATCCTCCAGAGCGGCCTCCAGCGTTGGGACGAGGGTCAGGCCCTCCAGGGCGGCATCCACTTTGTAGGGTTCATACGCTTTGACGAGCGCGCCCTCGGCCTGCAAGAGATGCGCCACTTCGATGGCGGGACTCTCGCGCAGGTCGTCCACATCCGGCTTGTAGGCCAGCCCGAGGACGGCGATGCGCTTGCCGAACAGGTCTCCCAGGGCGCGGCGGGTGAGTTCCACCACGAAACGGGGCTGGGTGTCGTTGACTTGCCGGGCGGTAGCAATCAGTTGCGCCAGGTCGGGAGCGGCCTCCACCAGGAACCAGGGGTCAACGCTGATGCAGTGCCCGCCGACGCCGGGGCCGGGGCGCAGGATGCTGACCCGCGGGTGACGGTTGGCGAGGGCGATGGCCTCCCACACGTCAACCCCGAAGCGCTCGGAAAGGCGGGCGAAGGTGTTGGCGATGGCGATGTTGACATCCCGGTAGGTGTTCTCCATCAGTTTGACCATCTCGGCGGTGGTGGCGTCGGTGAGGTAGATTTCGCCGCGCACGAAGGTGGCGTACAGGTCGCGCCCGGCCTCGGCGGAGGGGCGGTCAATGCCGCCAATCACGCGGGCGTTCTCGATGAGTTCCCGCAAAATCTGGCCGGGGAGGACGCGCTCCGGGGAGTAGGCCAGGTGGAAATCCGCGCCCGCCTTGAGGCCGGAACGCTCCAGGATGGGAGCGACCACGTCCACGGTGGTGCGCGGGGGGGAGGTGGCTTCCAGGATGACCAGGTTGCCGCGGCGCAAATGGGGCACGATGGCCTCGGCGGCGGCGCGCACGTAGGAGAGGTCGGCGCGGGGCGTGTTCAGCATGGACGACGGACCACCGACCACCGTCTGTCGTCTGTCGTCTGTCGTCTGTCGTCCATCATCCATCGTCTGTCGTCCGTCCTCCGTCGTCCTCCTGAACGGCGTCGGAACGGCAATGATGAAGGCATCCGCCTCGGCGGGCGTCTCGCTGACGCTCAGATTGCCGGATTGCAGGGCGGCGCGTACCAATGTCCGCAGGCCGGGTTCGTGGAGGTGCAGCCCTCCGTTACGCAGGGTGGCAACCACCTTCGGGTTGACATCCACCCCGATGACGCGCAGCCCGTGGGTAGCAAGGGTGCTGGCCGTGGGCAGGCCGATGTAGCCCAGGCCGAGGATGCAGACGGTATCGAAATTCACGAGGGTTCTCCAGTCTTTGAGCGTATCACGTGTCACGTATCACGTGTCACGTGGCACTTGGTACGTGGTACGTGACACGCATTATGCCACACTCTGGAGCGCAGGGAAAGACCCTTGACAGAATTGGCATTGTCCATACAATACGTCTGGTTATGGTACCCCAACGCCCCATTCCCCCAGTCCCTTTTCGCGCCCCGGAGATTGCTTCTCCGTTGGGCGCTTTTTTTTCATCCCTTTTTCCCTTCCCGGAGCCGCAAGGCTCTATTTTTTTGCCTGAGGAGGCCCCATGCTCCAACTTCCCGGCCTGATTGACCCGCACGTCCACGTGCGCGAGCCGGGCGCGACCCACAAGGAAGACTGGGCGACGGCCACCGCCGCGGCCCTGGCGGGCGGCTTCACCCTCATCCTGGCGATGCCCAACACCGACCCTCCGGTGACGAGCGCCTCCCGCCTGGAGGCAGCCCTGGAAGCGGCGTACACCAAAGCCCGCTGCGACTACGCCCAGTTCCTGGGGGCCGGGCCGCACAACGGCGGATGGTTCTTTCCCGCCGACCTGCCCTACCGCGCCGCAGGCCTCAAAATGTACCTGGATAGCACCTACGGCGACCTGCGCCTGGATGCGATGACCCTCTGGGAACCCCACTTCCGCAACTGGCCGCGGGATTGGCCCCTGGTAGTCCACGCCGAAAGGCGCACCCTGGCCGCCGCCCTCCTCTTCGCCGCCCTCCACGAGCGCCCCGTCCACATCGCCCACGTCTCCCGCGCCGAGGAAATCCTGCTCATCCGCCGCGCCAAAGAGAAGGGGCTGCCCGTCACCTGCGAAGTCACGCCCCATCACCTGTTCCTGAGCGCCGAAGACATTCCCGCCATCAGCCGTGGTCATCCCGGACGCGGCGAGGTGCGTCCCCGCCTGGCCGCTCCCGAAGACGTGCAGGCCCTGTGGGAGAACCTGGACGTAATTGACTGCTTCGCCACCGACCACGCCCCCCACACCCTGGAAGAAAAAGATGGAGAAGACCCGCCCCCCGGATTCCCCGGTTTGGAGACCGCCCTGCCCCTGTTTTTGAGCGCCGTTTCCGAGGGCCGCCTGACCCTGGAGACCCTCATCGAGAAGATGTACCGCAACCCCCGCAAGATTTTCCGCCTCCCAGAGCAGGTACAGACCTGGATTGAGGTGGATGAGGCCGCCCGATGGGAAATCCGCGCCCCGGAGCAGTACACCAAATGCGGCTGGACGCCCTTCGAGGGCCGCCGCGTTCGGGGGCGCGTCCGGCGCGTCGTCCTGCGCGGGCGAGAAGTCTTTCGGGACGGTGAAGTGCTCGCCCCTCCCGGCTTCGGCTACAACCTGCGCGAAACGGAAACTTACGAAGACCCCGAACCCCTGGAATGTTGGTTATAGGAAAGGAGAAGAACCCGTGTCCACTTACGCCCCCGCGAATCCCCACCTGCCCTTCGGAGACCAGCGCACCGCGCCCTGGTACGGCAAGTCCATCATCTCGGTCAGGCAGTTCAGCCGCGAAGACCTGACCTACATCTTCGCCGTGGCGCACGAAATGCGCGAGATGGTCGTCCGCATCGGCACTTTCGACCTGCTGAAGGGTAAAATTCTCGCCAACCTGTTCTACGAACCCTCCACGCGCACCTCCTCCAGTTTCACCGCCGCCATGGAACGCCTGGGCGGTTCGGTCATCCCCATCAACGAAGTCCGCTACTCCTCCGTCTCGAAAGGCGAATCCCTGCCCGATACCATCCGCTCACTGGAGTGCTACGCCGATGTGGTCGTGCTGCGCCATCCTCAAAAGGGCGCCTCCGCCCTGGCCGCCAGATACGCCCGCAAGCCGGTCATCAACGCCGGCGACGGGGCGGGAGAACACCCCACCCAGGCGCTGCTCGACCTGTTCACCATCCGCGAAGAATTGCGCCAGGTGGACGGCCTGACCGTCACCATGCTGGGCGACCTGCGCTACGGGCGCACCGTCCACTCGCTGGCGCGGCTCCTTTCGCTCTACAACGTCAAAATCAACTACGTCTCCCCCGAAGTGGTCGCCATGCCCCGCGACATCATCGCCGAACTGGACGCCAAAGGGGTGCCGCAGGCCGAATACACCGACCTGGATGCCTGCCTCGCCGAAACCGACGTGCTCTACGTCACCCGCATCCAAAAGGAGCGCTTCGAGAACCCCGAGGAATACGAGCAAGTCAAAGGGGCTTACGTCATCACCCCGGAGACGCTCAAGGCGGCCAAAGAGCGGATGATTGTCATGCACCCCCTGCCGCGGGTCGGCGAAATCAGCATGGAAGTGGACGACGACCCCCGCGCTGCTTACTTCCGGCAGATGGAATACGGTCTCTACGTCCGCATGGCGCTCCTGGCGATGGTGCTGGGGAAGGCGTGAGGGCGTGTCATGTGTCACGTATCAAGTATCACGTATCAAGTATCACGTGGCACTTGGCACCTGGCACGTGACACTTGACACCTGACACTTGGCACTTGACACATGGCACGTGACACCTTCTTCTCCCTCCTCGAAACCCGCGTCGGGACGGTCGGTTCGCTCCTGTGCGTCGGTCTCGACCCGC
>DRKV01000476.1 GCA_011051635.1 Chloroflexota bacterium
CGCCTTCGGCGGCAAGGACCGCGGCGTCGTTCATCCGGTCGAGAATGGGATTGCTGAAGCGGTTGCCGAAGACTTGGCGAATAAGTTGCTGGGTCATGCGGCCACCGGAGCCGTGTGCCAGGGTTACGCGTTGTGTGGGCATGGGAGAGTGATGAGGTGATGAGATGATGGGGTGATGAGGTGGGGGGAGTGGGTGAGTGGGGGAGCAAGGGATTGGGGATTGGGGAGTAGGGATTAGGTCGCAACCTCGCACGTCGCACATCGCACCCCGCACATGACACGTGGTACGTGATACGTGATACTCACCCAATATCCTGATAGAGATAGAACGCCGAGCAGGCGCCCTCGTCGGAGACCATGCAGGGGCCTTTGGGACGGTCGGGGGTGCAGGCTTTGGCGTAGAGAGGACAATCGGGCGGTTCGATGATGCCGCGCAGCACTTCGCCGCAGCGACAACCGGGCGGCTCCCGCGAGGGGACATCCGGCAGGGAGAAGCGGGCACGGGCATCGAACTGGCGGTATTCCGGGCGCACGTCCATCCCGCTGGCGGGGATGGGGCCAAAGCCGCGCCAATCGGCCTCGCCGACCTCAAAGACCGTGTCCATAATCTGCAGGGCGGTGCGGTTGCCTTCCGGCAGCACGGAACGGTTGTAAGCGTTCTCGGCGTAAGCCTCCCCGTTACGCACCTGCCCAACCAAACGACGCACCGTCAGGAGGATGTCCACCGGCTCGAAGCCGGAGACCACCACCGGCATCCCGTACTCGCGGGGCAGGAATTCCCAACCGTTCAGCCCGATGATGGCAGAGACATGCCCCGGCCCGATGATACCGTCCAGGCGGACTTCGCCGGCGTCCAGGATGGCGCGCATGGCCGGAGGGGTGTACTTGTGCATCGAGAAAACAGCGTAGTTCTCCAACTTCAAGGCGGAGGCCTGCAAAACGGAAGCAGCCACGCCCGGCGCGGTGGTCTCGAAGCCGACCCCCAGGAAGACGACCTGCTTGTCGGGGTTTTCCTGCGCCAGTTGGACGGCATCCAGCGGCGAGTAGACGATACGCACCTCCGAACCTTCGGCGGCGGCTTCCTGCAAGGTGAGACTCGTGCCGGGGACGCGCACCATATCGCCGAAGGTGGTCAGCACCACGTCGGGCAGTTGGGAGAGGGCAATCGCCTGGTCAATATCCCGCTGGGAGGTGACGCACACCGGACAGCCCGGCCCGGAGAGCAGGCGGACGGTTTCGGGCATCAGTTGACGGATGCCGTTTTGCATAATGGCGTGGGTATGACCGCCGCAGAATTCCATGAAGGCCATCGGGCGGTCGGCCAGGGCATGGATTTCGGCAATCAATTTGCGCGCCAAGTCGGGGTCTCGAAATTCGTCTACGAAGCGCATGAGGTTGGGGGTACTCGGCTATGGTAAGATTGAGATTGGGCGTTCCGACTCCGGATAATGAACCGGAGCGATTGCAAAATTACGGAGGCAGCGTATGTACCGCTTCAAAATCGTGGTTGAGAAACATCCGGACGGCTATGTGGCCTATCCCCTCGGCATCGAGGGCGTTGTGGTGGGAGAGGGACGGACTGCCGCGGAAGCCGTCGCCGATGCGCGCTCTGCCATTCGTTTTCACATCGAGACTTTCGGGGCGGAAGTTATCGAACAAAGCACGCCGGTGCTGGACGCTTTCGTCACAGAAGCGAGTGTCACCGGATGATGGCGAAATTCCCGGTGGATGCGCCCCGTCGCAAGGTCATTCGGGCATTTGAGCGGCTGGGCTTTCGTCTCATCCGAGAGGGAAACCACATCGCCATGTTGCGCGAAAACCCCGATGGTAGTCGCACGCCGCTGACGATGCCCAATCACCGCACAATCAAGGGGTCAACATTGCGGACAATTCTCCGGCAGGCCAACATTTCCAGAGAAGATTTTCTCGCCGCCTACGACAAATCCTGACGGGGTTTGACAAGCTGCATTTCGTCGGGGCTGAGGGGGTCAAGGTCGCCCATTTCGCGCAGCAGATTCAGGGTGATTTCGGCTTCTTCGGGGTCAACGATGCTGATGGCAAAGCCGGTATGGACGAGGACGTAATCGCCCACCCGGGCTTCGGGGAGCAGTTGCACGCTGATGGTGCGCCGCACGCCGCCAAATTCAACGCGGGCCTGCGGGCCTTCGATGGAGAGGATTTTTGCGGGGACTGCGAGGCACATGGGAGTTTGGAGGGAATGGGTGAGTGGGGGGTGAGGAGGTGATGAGATGATGGGGTGGGGTGATTGGGGGAGGAGGCGGTGAGGTGTTTGGCGCAGGTTGGGCGCGCCTCTCTCTCACCTATCCCCATCCCCCCTCGGGGGAGAGACGGGGTGGGGTGTGGGGGCGAGGTCGGCGGCAATCACGGCCTGCCCCAGGGAGATGCCGCCATCGTTGGGCGGGACCTGGTGGTGGGTGTAGACGGTCAGGCCGTCGGCGCGCAGGGAGCGGGTGAGGCCGTCCAGGAGGATGCGGTTCTGGAAGCAGCCGCCGCTCAGGGCAACGGCATCCAGGCCGCGGGCGCGGCTGATTTCCAGGACGGCGCGGCGCACGGAGGCAATCACGCTTTGATGGAAGCGGGCCGCGATGAGGGGAACATCCGTGCCGCGGAGCATATCTTCCGTTACGGCGCGGAAGAGAGCGCGAGAAGGCATCTGCCAGAGGCCGTTCACCCGCTCGAGGCCGAGGGGGTAGGGGGCGGCCTCGGGAACCTGGGCGGCGAGGGTCTCCATCTCGATGGCGGCCTGCCCCTCGTATGTAACCCGCTCACAAATCCCCAGCAGGGCCGAGACGGCATCGAAAAGCCGTCCGCAACTGGAGGTCAGGGGGGTGTTGAGGCGGCGTTCGATTTGCCGACGGATGGCGCGGCGCACCTGGGGGCCGAGGCGGGCGGCGAAATCCAATCGGGGGGGGAGGGACTCAAAGGAAGCGAGGAGCAGCCCAAAGGCGGTCCGCAGCGGCTCTCGAATGGCGCGTTCTCCTCCGGGGAGCGGAAAAACTTCCAGGCGGGCGGCGCGTTCGTAGTCCGAGAAATCCGCAATCAAAATCTCGCCGCCCCAAATCGTGCCATCGGGGCCGTAGCCGGTTCCATCCAGGGCAACGCCAATCACGGGGGTATCCACGCCGTTCTCGGCCATGCAGGCCGCGATGTGGGCGTGATGATGCTGGACGGGGACGGGGCGGGCATCCGCGGCCAGGGTGTGGAGGGCATCCAGGGCGGCGAGGGTGAAATCGGGGTGCAGGTCGTGGGCGAGCACCTGCGGGCGGATGCCGAACAAATCCCGGTAGCGGCGGACGCTCTCGGTGAAGAACTCCCAGGTCTGGAGGTAATCCATCTCGCCGATGTGCTGGCTGAGGAAGGCCTGGTTGCCGGTGAGGAGGCAAAAGGTGTTTTTCATCTGGCTGCCGGCGGCCAGGACGGGGCGGGAGGCCTCCCAGGGCAGGGCGAGGGGGCGGGGGGCGTAGCCGCGGGAACGACGCACCGGCACGGGGCCGTCGGCGGCGACCATCCACACGCTGTCGTCGTTGCGGTTGTGAATTTCGCGGTCGTGCCACAGGAAGCCATCCACGATGGGGGTCAGGGCAGCGCGGGCCTCGGCGTTGGTGCGGGCAATCGGTTCGTTCTGACGGTTGCCGCTGGTCATCACCAGGGGGCAGTTGACCTCGCGCAAAAGGATGTGGTGCAGAGGCGTGTAGGGCAGCATAACGCCCAGGGCGCGCTGTCCGGGGGCGACCTCGGGGGCAATCGGAGTGTCGGGGCGCGGTTCGAGGAGGACGATGGGCGCGGCGGGGGAGGTCAGGAGGCGCGCTTCCTCCGGGGAGACTTCGCAGAAGGCACGCACCATGTCCATATCGCGCATCATCACGGCCAAGGGTTTGCGCGGGCGGGGCTTGCGCTCCCGCAGAACGCGCACCGCGGCGGCGTTTCGGGCATCGCAGGCGATGTGAAAGCCGCCCAACCCTTTGATGGCGATGATGCCGCCGGAGAGGAGGGCGCGGGCCGCATCGGTGAGGGGGTCGTCCCTCACCCCTTCGCCCCTCTCCCTAAGGGAGAGGGGTTGGGGTGCGGGAAATTC
>DRKV01000477.1 GCA_011051635.1 Chloroflexota bacterium
ATGGGATGATGGGATGAGGAGATGGGGTGAGTAGGTGAGTGGGTAACGGGGTGAATAGGTGAGTAGGCGAGCAGGTGACGAGTCACCCAATTCCCCAGTCACCCAATCACCCAGTCACCCAATCCCTGCTCCCTACTCCCTACTCCCCCCCACCACATAACGCAAAATCAGGGCGTTGGTCAGCCATTCGATGGGGGCGCGGTCGTCGGTGAAGACGGTCTCGGCGGGCGGGGTCGGCTGGCGGTAAGTCCAGGCGCGGGCGATGCTCTCCAGGAGAAGGGGGTCGGCATCGGAGGCCTCCAGCAGGGCATAGTTTTCGGCCAGGGCCTCCCACGAGCCGGGCTGGGCGGTGGCGTAGATGATGGAGTTGAACGTGCCGGGCACGTCCATGACGAAGACGGTCGGGAAGACGGCCTGCATGGTCCCCGCCAGGGCAGCGATGAGACGGCGGTCGCCGGGGGCGCGCCCGACGTTGATGGCTACCGCCCCGCCGGGTTCGAGATGCGCCCGCACCGTCTCGAAGAACTCCCGCGTCGTCAGATGCCAGGGGATGTAGGGCGGACGGTAGGCGTCAATCCCAATCAGGGCGTATTTCCTTTGGCTATGCGCAAGACCGATGCGCCCGTCCTGGGGGATGGCGTTCAGATTGGGCTCGGTCATCCCGAAGTACTCCCGTCCCACGGCGATGATGGCGGGGTCAATCTCGTAGCCGTCAATCGGGATGGGGCCGAAGACGGCGGTGGCCTGCCGGGCGCTGGTTCCCGCCGCCAGCCCGATGATTGCCATGCTATCCACCCGCTCGACGGGGAAAGGGGCGGGATTGAAGAAGGGCGCGGCCAGGAATTGCTCCCATGTGCCGCCGAAAGCAATCCGGTCGGGATTGTACATCGAGTGGATGCCCTGCCCCTCGTTCAGGCGCAGGTAGCGCGTCCCGTCGGGCGTCTCCAGCACCTGGATGTAGTTGTAGGTGGATTCGGTCTCGAAAATCTGGCCGGGGGTGTTCTTGATGGGCAGCCGCGCCGCCGTCAGGAGCAGGGCCAGCCACAGGAGGGGCATCCACCCCAGGGGGAGGAGGGCACGGGGGCCGGCAGCCCGCCACAAACCCAGGAAAGATACCAGGAGCAGCACCCCGCTGAAAAGCAGGAAGGTCGCCCGCGTCCCAATCCAGGGGACGAAGACCAAATCGGGCAGGAAAGTCCCCACGAAGGAGCCAATCGTGGAGAGGGCGTAGATGTCTCCGGCAACCGTCCCCGCCCGGCGGGCATCCAGCAAGGCCAGGCGGATGGCGAAGGGTGAAATCATCCCCAGGAGGATGAGCGGGGCGCTGAAGAGGATGAGCACCGCGGCGAAGGCGGCGGGCAGAACGCCGATGTCCATCTGGTCGAAGGCCGCCGCCACAGGGAGCAGGATGGGACGCGCCACGAAGGGAATCAGCCCCGCCAGGAAAGCCCCCCAGGCCAAGACGCGGTACATCGTGGCAGGATGCGGCGAGCGGTCGGCCCAGCGCCCCCCCAGGCGGTAGCCCGCCGTCAGGTAGAGCAAAATCAGCCCGATGAGCGCCGCCCAGACCAGGTTGCTGGTTCCGAAGTAGGGAGCCAGCAGGCGGGAGGCGAGCAGTTCCAGCGCCAGGGTGGTGAGGCCGGAAAAGAAGACGGTGAGGTAAAGCATGACGGCGAAATTCTATCACACGCTGGTATAATCACGTACCACGTACCACGTATCACGTATCACGTGCGGGGTGCGAGAGGTTAGGAGTTGCGGGGTTAGGGGCTGTGCCTAATCCCCAGTCATCTAGTCCCTAGTCCTCTAGTCCCCAGTCCCTGCTCCCCAATCCCTGCTCCCCAACCCCCAATCCTGCTCCCCAGTCCCTAATCCCTGCTCCCTACTCCCCCCATCTCCCCATCTCCCCACCTCATCACCCCCTCGGAGTTCCTATGCCCCAGAAACACCTTACCGGAGCCGAAATTCGTCAAGGTTTCATTGACTTCTTCGTTGAAAAGCACGGACATACCTTCGTGCCGTCTTCCTCCCTCGTCCCCGGCGGGGATGCCACCCTGCTGTTCACCAACGCCGGGATGGTGCAGTTCAAAGATGTCTTCCTGGGCACGGACAAGCGCCCCTACACCCGCGCCGTCAACTCGCAGAAGTGTATGCGCGTGGCGGGCAAGCACAACGACCTGGAAGACGTGGGACGCGACGACACCCACCACACTTTCTTCGAGATGCTCGGCAACTGGTCTTTCGGCGATTACTACAAAAAAGAAGCCATCGCCTGGGCCTGGGACTTGCTGACCGAGGTGTGGGGCCTCCCCAAAGAGCGCCTCTGGGCGACCGTCTTCGAAGACGAGAAGGGCGAAATCCCCTCCGACGAGGAGGCCGCCGCCCACTGGAAGACGCAGCCCGGCTTCGACCCATCCCATCTGCTCTACTTCGGGCGCAAAGACAACTTCTGGGAGATGGCCGATACCGGCCCCTGCGGGCCGTGCTCCGAAATCCACATTGACCGCGGCCCCGAATTTTGCGACAAACAGGACGACCCCAACCACGTCTGCCGGGTCAACGGCGATTGCGCCCGCTTCCTGGAACTCTGGAATCTGGTCTTCATCCAGTACAACCGCCTGGACGAGAGCCACCTGGAGCCGCTGCCCGCCACCCACGTGGATACCGGCATGGGCTTCGAGCGCATCGTGGCCGTCCTGCAAGAGAAATCCTCCAACTACCGCACCGACCTGCTCTGGCCGCTCATCCAGACCACCCAGCGTCTCACCGGCCACACGGACGCCGAGCGCGAAGCCCACTTCACCCCCTACCGCGTGATTGCCGACCACGCCCGCGCCGCGGCCTTCCTGATTGCCGACGGAGTCGTGCCCGGCAACACGGGACGCAACTACATCTGCCGCATGATTATCCGCCGCGCCGCCCGTTTTGGCGGCAAAATCGGCCTGCACGACCCCTTCCTGGCGCAGATTGCCGAGGTCGTCATCCAAAACTACGGCGATTTCTACCCCGAACTGCGCGAAAACCGCGCCGCCATCCTGGATTCTCTCACCCGCGAGGAAGAGCGCTTCCAGCGCACGGTGGAAGGCGGCATGGCCCGTCTGGAAGGTCTCCTCAACGACCTGCGTCAACGCGGCGAGCGTATCCTGCCCGGCGAAACCGCCTTCGACCTGTACGCCACCTACGGCCTGCCGCTGGAAATCACCCGCGACGTGGCCCGCGAGCAGGGGATGGACGTGGAGGAAGACGGCTTTCGGGAAGCGATGGAAGCCCACCGGCTGGCCTCCGGCGCAGGGGAAGCCTTCGGCCCCCTGGGTGGGGAGGACGCCGAACTGTACCGCCGGATTTTCGAGGGCTTGCGCTCCCGAGGGGAACTGCCCCCCGAAGGCGTCGCCTACGACCCCTACGGCCCCCTGGAAGTGGAAGGCCCCATCCTGGCCCTGGTGCGGGACGGGCAGCCCGTAGAAAGCGCCGCCCCCGGAGAGCGAGTGGAGGTCATCCTGCCGGAGACCTGCTTCTACGTGGCCGCCGGCGGACA
>DRKV01000478.1 GCA_011051635.1 Chloroflexota bacterium
CCCATCTGGCAGGATGAGACCGCCGACGGGCGTCTGTGGTGGATGACCTTCAACCGGCAGACCTACGCCCACGATTTGCTCACCCTCCTGGGCGGGGAGAACGTCTTTGCGGCGCGGGAGCGCCGCTACCCCCTGGAAGCCGACCTCGGCGCGGCGGAACCCCAAGATGCCGGAGAACGCGATACCCGCTACCCCCGCGTCACGCCGGAGGAAGTGCGCGCCGCCCGCCCGGAGGTCATCCTCCTGCCCAATGAACCCTATCCCTTCGGGGATGTGGAAATCGCCCAGATACAGGCCCTGCTCCCCGATGTGCCCGCCGTCCGGCACGGACGCGTCTACCTCGTGGACGGCACGCTGATAACCTGGTACGGAACCCGCCTGGCAAGCGCCCTCACGAACCTGCCCGTTTTATTCGAATTGGAACGCTGAGACGAGTTGCGAATGGTAGATTTCCCCTTGCCCCCTCCCCCTTAGGGGGAGGGCGGGGGTGGGGGGAGAAAACAGCGTCAATCAGCGCACATCAGCGCCATCTGCGTTCTCCACCTGCCCTCATCGGCATACCCATTTGTGAACAGGAATACCCATGAAAATCGCTGTTGCCTGTGACCACGGGGGCTTTCCCCTCAAAGAAACCGTCATCGAAGCAATCCGCGCCGCCGGACACGAAGCCCTCGACCTGGGGACGTACTCCGCCGAGAGCGTGGATTATCCCGACTACGCCGAAAAACTGGGGCGCGCCATCCAGAACGGCGAGGCCGAACGCGGCGTTCTGATGTGCGGCTCCGGCGTGGGCGCTTCGATTGCCGCCAACAAAATGCGCGGGGTTTACGCCGCCATCTGCCACGATACCTACTCCGCCCACCAGGGCGTGGAGCATGACGACATGAACGTCCTGTGCATGGGAGCGCGCATCATCGGCCCCGCCCTGGCCGCGGAACTGGTGAACGCCTTCCTGGCAGCCCGCTTCACAGGGCACGACCCCGGCCAGGAACGGCACGCCCGCCGCGTCGGCAAAGTCCGTGCCCTGGAGGCGGCGCGCTGACTCATCCCTGCTGACCCAGGCCTGACAGGTCTGCCAGACCTGTCGGGTCTCTCATCCCCAAAAGGAGACCTGGCGATGACATCCAAACGCATCTTGACGTATCTGGCGCTCGTTCTGGCGCTGTTCGCGTGGGGGGTGGGGGGTGTTGGGGCGCGGGAAGTCCCCAAATCGGTAAGGGTGGAGCGCCGCGATGCCGACATCACCATCCTGCAAAACGGCGATGTCCAGATGGTGGAAACCTGGACGGTGCATTTCATCGGCGGCCCTTTCACCTACGCCTTTCGCAGCATTCCCCTGAACAAGGTGGAAGACATCACCGATTGGGGCGTCAGCGAGAACGGCGTGTCTTACCGGCAGGATAGCAACCACGCTGCGGGTACTTTCACCCTGGAGAACAGCGGCGGGGAGCGCAAAATCACCTGGTACTTTGCGCCCACCACGGACGCCACCCGCACTTTCACCTTGCGCTATACGCTCAAGGGCGCCCTCCGCATCTACGACGACGGCGACCAGTTCTTCTGGAAGTTCATCGAAAGCGACCGGGCGTATGCTATCCAGTCCTCCACGGTGACGGTACACCTGCCCGGAAATTTCGCCCTGGATACCCTGCGCGCAACCACGTACTACGATGCCGACGAGGCGAGCGGCGAGGCTACGGTGCAGGACGGCAGCACGGTGGTCTTCAACGGCGGCCCCTTCCCCGGCGGGACGGAGTGGGAAATCCGCGTCCAGTGGCCTCACGGGGCGGTGGATGCCTCTCCTCCCTCCTGGCAGCGCGTGGAAGACATCGCCCCCATCGTCAATCTGGGCTTTTTGTGCCTGGCGGGGGTCATCCTGTTGGGCGGCGGGGCGGGGCTGTACGCCTGGTGGTACACCAAAGGCCGCGACCCTGCCGTTCCTGTTTCGCCGGCCCAGATGACCGAGCCGCCCGAAGACCTGCCCCCCGGTATCGTCGGCACGCTGATTGACGAGAAAGCGGATATGGCCGACATCCTCGCCACGATGGTGGATTTGGCCCGACGCGGCTACCTCCGCTTTGTGGAAATCAAATCCGGCCTGTTTCACGGGCGGGACTTCGAGTTCGAGCGTTTGCGCCAGGATACGGATGAACTTCTCCCCTACGAGGCTCTTCTGCTGCGGGAAATCTTCGGCTTCCTCCAGAAGCGCAAACTCTCCTCCCTGCGGAATGAATTCTACACCGCCATCCCGAAATTGCAGAAAGAACTCTACGATGAAGTCCTGCAACGCGGGTATTTCCCCGCCGACCCGAACAAAATCCGCAGCAAATATACCGTCATCGGGTTTGTGCTCCTCTTCCTCAGCGGCTGCGCCGTTTTCTTCCTCTTCCCCACTATAGTGGATTCGGATTTTCCCCTGGCGATTGCGCCCCTGATAAGTATGGATGTGGTCTTCCTGGGCCTGATTATCGTCGGGCGCGCCATGCCCCGCAAAACGGAAAAAGGGGCGCGGGCCGCGGCCCGCTGGAAGGCGTTCAAGCGTTATCTTCAGGAGATTGACCGCTACGCCAACTTGCAGGCGGCTACCGACATTTACGAGAAATACCTGCCCTATGCGATTGCCTTTGGCTTCGAGAAGGACTGGACGAAGAAATTCGCCGCCCTGAAGCAGGCCCCGGCTCCCCGCTGGTACGTCCCTTACGGGATGGGCGGGCATCCCTACTACAGTTTTGGCGGCGGCGCCCCCTCGGGGGGACACCTGGCTTCGGGGATGCCTGTGTCCCACGGCGCGCCCTCCCTGGACGGGATGGCCGACGGCGCCCTGACCAGCCTCGACAGCATCAGCGACGGCCTGTTCAGCATGTTGAACTCTGCCGGGAGCACCTTCCGCAGTTCGCCCTCCTCTTCGGGCAGCGGCGGCTTCTCCGGCGGGGGCGGCGGTGGAGGCGGCGGGGGCGGCGGCTCCTCCGGTTTTGGATAACGGATGTGCGACGTGCGATGTGCGACGTGCGATGTACGCTGTATCCCCCTCAGACTTTTTCCCAATCCCCAATCCCTAGTCCCCAATCCCCATCCCATCAGGAGACCCACCCTTATGCGAATTCTCGTTACCGGCGGCGCCGGGTACATCGGCAGCCATACCTGCGTGGAACTGCTCAACGCAGGCCACGAAGTAATTGTCGTTGACAACCTTAGCAATAGCAAAATCGAGTCCCTCCACCGCGTCAAGGCCATCACCGGCAAGTCCATCGCCTTTTACGAGGCCGACTTGCTGGACCGCGACGCCTTGCAGTTTATGTTCGACATCGAAAACCCCGAAGCGGTCATCCACTTTGCGGGCCTCAAGGCGGTGGGCGAATCGGTGCGCGAGCCGCTGCGCTACTACTACAACAACATCACCGGCACCCTCAATCTGTGCGACGTAATGGCCGAGCATCAGGTCAAGGACATCGTTTTCAGTTCTTCTGCGACGGTGTACGGCGATAAGAACCAATCCCCCCTGACCGAAGACATGCCCCGCTCGGCCGTCAACCCCTACGGGCGCACCAAGTTGATGATTGAAGACATCCTCACCGACCTCCACACCGCCGACCCGGAGTGGAACGTCATCCTGCTGCGTTACTTTAACCCGGTGGGTGCCCACCCCAGCGGGCAAATCGGCGAAGACCCCAACGGAATCCCCAACAACCTGTTCCCCTACGTCACGCAGGTGGCGGTGGGGCGGCTGCGTGAGTTGCAGGTCTTCGGGGACGACTACCCCACCCCCGACGGAACCGGCGTGCGCGATTACATCCACGTGGTAGATTTGGCCCTCGGCCATCTGCGCGCCCTCGACAAACTGGCCGATTCCCCCGGCGTGCGCGCCTACAACCTGGGCACGGGGCGCGGCTACAGCGTCCTGGAAGTCGTGCGGGCTTTCGAGCAGGCCAGCGGGCGGGAAATTCCCTACCGCATCGTGGAGCGCCGCCCCGGCGACGTGGCCGTCAGTTACGCCGACCCCTCCCGCGCCCGCGCCGAACTCCACTGGGAGGCCGAGCGCGGCCTGGAAGAAATGTGCGCTGATGCCTGGCGCTGGCAGTCCCAAAATCCGGCGGGGTACGGCTAGTTTCGGCGGGCGGCATCACGAGACCGCTTTCCCCCAGGCGTAAAACAGCGGTACGAACAGCACGCGCTCCCCCTCACGGTGGGCGCGTGTTGCGATTCTTTCCCAGGATGCGATTTGAGACTCTGCCGGCCCGCGGGAGAGATGACGCATATCCTCGCGGAAAACTCTCCATTCGGAACTTTCCCCCGTATCGTCCTCCCTTTGAGCGGCTTGCTGTGCCCCCAAAATTCCCCACCCCTCGAGGTGCAGCCCGGCGCGGCGCAGCAGCCCCGGAAGTTTGCGCCCCATCTCCGGGTCGGCCCCCTGCGCCCGCAGGGAACGCACCTGCCAGGCGGCGGCCTCCGCCAGGGCGGGAGGGTGGTCAATCCGTCCGCCGTAATCCGGCTCGGCCAGGGCCAGGACGCAGCCGCCGGGACGGGTGACGCGGCGCATCTCGCGCAGGGCGGCCAGGGGGTCGGGCAGCCACAGGAGCAGGAAGTGACACAGGACGATGTCGAAAGCGCGGGAGGCGTAGGGCAGGCGGAGGGCATCCCCCTGGGCGCAGGCAGCCTGCGGGGCGTTGCGCGTAGCCAATCGGAGGGCGGGGCGGGCGGTATCCACCCCAAAGAGGCGGGTTCCTTCGGTTGGCGGGGTATCCGCCAAAACCGCGCCCGTTCCGCAGCCGACCTCCAAAATGCGGGCCGCCCGCGGGGCGTCGCATTCTTTCAGCAGCCAGGAACGTATCTGCCGCGTCCAGGCTGCCTGTTCTGCGTAACGGGCGTGCCAGTCCATGTTATCGGGCGGCGGCGCGCTGCCAGATGGCCTCCCAATCGTCGCGCAGGAAGTTCCCCAGGACGCGGTTGAGGCCCTGGACGGGGAGCGCGTCGCCATCCGGCTCGAGGTACAGGCAGGCGCAGGAGGGAGGCCGGGGCTCCCCGGCGGCGCTTTCCTCCAGCGCCACGGGGTTGGCCTCGCCGTAGGGGACGGGCAGCCCCCATTTGAGTTCCAGCCCCAGGTCGGCGCTCAGGTCTTGCAGGGGGGCGAGAGCGGGGTAGAGAGCGGGGTCGGCGGCGCTCAGGGAAAGGGCGTTGGCTCCAAGTTCGGCCAGGCGGCGCAAGTGGCTCTCGGCCTGCGGAGCGTTTTCCGGCGTGAGGGTCAGGTGGACGGTGGTGAAGAGGTCTTCGGGCAGGATGGCCTCCAGAGCCTCCCAGGAGGCCGGGTCGTTGGGGCGGAGGAGAAAGAGGAGGTGGTCGAGGCCGGTTTCCAGCAGAGTGCGGCGGTAGGCGGTCTCGCCCAGGCGCAGGCCGAGACTGCACAGGCCGGTGACCTGTCCGTTGGCCTCGGCGCGGGCGATGAGAGCGGGCAAATCTTCCCGCAGGGTGGGTTCGCCGCCGGTGAAGACCACGTGGGGGATGCCGACTTTCCAGGCTTTATCGAGGATGGCCTCCCATTCCGCGGTGGAGAGTTCGCGCTCGACGCGCCGTTGAGGGGCGTATTCGGCGGGGACGCCCTCCGGCAGGCGGTAGGTGAGGGCGCAATCCAGGCGCAGAGGGGCGCTCAGGGCGGTGAAGGTCTCCTCCCCGGCGGTCTCCAGGTAGAGGTCGGGAGCCAGGTCGGGCGTTTCCAGGAGGGTGTGGATGCGCTCCTGAAAGCGGGCGTAGTCGGCGAGGGCCTGCTGCCGGGAGATGCGGTAGCGGCGGGTGATGTCGGCGGCGGTCTCTTCGGGGTTGTGCCCCAGGAGGAAGTGGTAGGCGTACTCGGCGGCGGTGGGGTTGAGGTGCAGGACTGTGGCGGCATCCAGGATGAGGATGCCGTTCCCGTCCTCTTCCAGGCGCAGGTGGAGGCGGTAGGGACGGCCTTCTTGCGTCTCGGCGGCAGCGGTGTAAACGCCCGCCGCGGGCGGCGGGGGGGAGGAAAGCATACGCGCAATCGCTTCTCGGATGCTGGTCATGTCAATCTTCTCCGGTGGGGAGGGGAGTCGGGAGGTCGCGCCCTTGCCAGGCGCTCCACAGCCAGGCGAAGTAGTGGAAACTGGCGACGAAAAGGCTGCCGCCCATTCCCAGGTAGAGCACGCTCAGGGCCGGTTTGGGGATGCCGGAGTGCTTACGCAGGAAGATGCCTCCGGCAATCATCACGGCTATCAGGGGGTAACTTTGCCAGCGCTGGAAGGCGAACAGGCAGATTTTGGAAAGGGCGTAGGCTTCGATGCGGCGGATGTTCTTCTGCACCGATTTGCGGAACATGAAGCGGTAGCCTGCGAAGGCGATTCCCGCTCCGAGAGCGGCCAGGAGGGAGGCCTGCCAAAGGGGGATGGGGCGCAGCCAGACGAAGGTGTACCGCGCCAGCATAAGGCCCACGCCGCCCCAAATCAGCCCGGCGGTGAGTATCAGCCAGGGCTTGCTCGCTGCCGGTTTCCATTGTTGCCAGAAGTTCATAGCGATGCTTCCTTTTTTTGTGGGGGAGGTCAAACGGGATGGTTCAGAACAAGTTGGCGCATTGTGTTTCAACGCAAGGTTGCAGAGAAGAACGCCGAAATGCCTCCGAAAAATTATACCCGATGCGCTAATGGCCCGGCAAAACGGGTGCAAGCAAATGTCGTAGAAGACGGCAGTTGAAACTGCACCAACGTCTGCGAAGCCGCCCTCCGGCGGCTGGAATCCAACCTGCGCAGGCAGGTTTCGCAACTGTTGCCGCGACTTCCAGTCGCCGGAGTCGAAACGCATCTGC
>DRKV01000479.1 GCA_011051635.1 Chloroflexota bacterium
CAAATCTTACGCCGCGGCCACCGAGCAACTCTACCTGACGGCGCTCAAAGGCTTCTTCGAGTTCCTGGTCGCCGAGGACCTGACCCCCCTCAACCTGACCCAGGTGCAGCGCCGCATCCGTCTGCGCGCCCGACGCCCCGGCCAGCGCCTGCCGCAGTTTCCGAAGGAAGATATTGAAAAAGTAATTGAGTATGCAAAATATCTTACAAATGTCCCGGCGAAAGACCCCGCCGAAGGCCTGCGCACCCTGCGGGACCGGGCTTTCCTGCTCACCCTTGCCGATACCGGCCTGCGCGTCCACGAGGCCTGCGCCCTGCGCCGCGGAGATGTAGACTGGCGCGAGGGACGCGCGGTCATCATCGGCAAGGGGAACAAGCAGGCCGTGGTGCGCTTCTCCCGCCGGGCGATGGCGGCCTTGCAGGATTACCTCAACGCCCGCGCCCCCCTCGACGGCGCGCAGGGACGCCCGCTGACCTCCCTGCCCATCTTTGCCCGTCATGACCGGGGCGCAGGGAAGAAAATCAAGCCCATCACGACCGCCACGGGGCGCAATATCGTCCGGCAGCGCGTCCGGGAGGCCCTCGGCGAGAAGGCCGCGGGGACGATTACCCCCCATTCCTTCCGGCACTACTTCGTGACCACCGTCCTGCAAGGCTCCGGCGGCAACCTGAAACTGGCGCAAAAACTCGCCCGTCACGAAAACATCGCCGTCACCCAGCGCTACGCCCACCTCTCGGACGATGAACTCGACCGGGCGTATTATGAGATTTTTGAGGAAGGTGACGAGGATGAGATGACGAGGTGATGTGATGATGAGATGGGGTGGCAAGGTAACGGGTTTCCCATCACCCCGTTACCAATTTACCCAGTTACCCACTCACCTATCCCCTCAAGTAATCTTCAATCGTCCGTTGAACAAACCCGTCGGCGATTTCCTGAATACGGAACTTGGCGATGGCGTTGGCGATACGGTTCATCGTGCCTTGCGGGAGCATCCGCAGCCCCCACGGGCGTGGCAGGTCCGCCCACAGGTGGAGGGTGTATTCGACCGCCGTCTGCCCATCATGATGGGGGCGAAAAATGGATGTGCTGGTGTAAAAACCGGAGGCCTCCAGCCAATCGAGGCCCGCTTTGGGGGCGGCGGGCAAACTCCCCTCCAGGGGCGAAAACCTCAGGGTATAGCCTTCCGCATCCAGGGCGGCACGCAAATCGCAGTACAGACGAACGCGATAGATGTTCAACTCCGTGGAATGATACAACAGGCGGTAGACGCCGTCATCCAGCGCATCCAGGAAAGTGATGTGGGGGAGAAAGGAAAAGATGTGCTCGGCGCGGGCATAATAGCGAAAGGTTTCTTCCACGGGGGCGGGAAACAGGAACGTGCGGCGGGTGCGTCCGTCCAGCCGAATGCCAGCGCTCATTCCACATCTCGAGAATCAGAAGAAGGAGCGTCCTGTTTGAGGGCATCCAATTGGGATGCAAGGGCATCCAACTGGGCCATCAACGCCTGCAACTCGGAACGGGTAGGGATGTCCCGCTCTTCCAGAATGGCAGCCACCTTGCTTTCGGTTGCTTGCGCCAAATCACCGGGGGTCTTCTTGCGCCCCAGAGAACGCAGTTTCCCCAACAGAGAATCGGCCTCCTGGAGGCTGAGTTCCCCCTTCTCGACCAGCGTATCGAAGCGCTGGCGCAGTTCCCGGTCGAATTCTCCCCACCAATCGAAGTTAGAGGCCAGGCTGCGCTGAATCTTGCTCACCCGGCTGCCTCCGGCGCGCACCAGTTCAGAGAGGATGGAGCGCGGCAGGAAGCCACTTTGCCGGCGTTCTTGCTCCAAAATGACCTGAGAGAGAATCAGGGTGGTCAGGTCTTGCCCGCTTTCGTAATCCAGCACCTGAATATCCTGCCCGGAGCGGATGAGGTCGGCAATCTCGCCAAGCGTGACGTAACGTTTGGCTTCGGTATCGTACAGTTTGCGGTTGGGGTAACGCTTGATGACAGGCATGG
This sequence comes from Chloroflexota bacterium, assembly GCA_011051635.1. GTDB lineage: Bacteria > Chloroflexota > Anaerolineae > Anaerolineales > DRKV01 > DRKV01. Next base: position 2,005 of record DRKV01000479.1, read on the forward strand.
GGCTCCCTCGGGGTGTGGCGTGTGAATACCTTATTGTACTTGAAGTTCGGGTTTGGAGTGCGGCATTTCGATGCCGCTTTTTCCCGTCCGCCCGGCATCTTCGCAAGGGGCAATCGCGACAACGCACGGCCAGCCTGGCGACTGCCCCCCTTGCGGGGATGCTGCGCGAAAGCCACGGCAACATTTGCGAAGTCGCCCTTCGGCGACTGGAATCCCGAGATGCAGAATCAAAAAAGGGGAGGGCAAGGACTGCCCTCCCCCTCCGAAAACCGCGGGGAGCGGGATTATTCTCTGGCGGCGTTCTCTTGCTTCAACGCCTCAACCTTCTCGGTCAGCGCAGCGATTTTCTCGCTCAGGGCCTGAATATCGCTCTTGGTGGGGACGTTCATGCGGCTGAGGATGGCTTCCAGACGCTTTTCCACTTCCCCTTCGGTTTTTTTGGTGGTCTCTTTGCGCTTCTTGCTGACTTCATCCAGCAATTTGCGGGCATCCTTCTCGGCCAGTTCGCCGCGCTCTACCAGTTTGTTGACGAAGTTTTCGGC
>DRKV01000480.1 GCA_011051635.1 Chloroflexota bacterium
AGTCGGGTAGTCGGGTGGTCGGGTAGTCGGGTGGTCGGGTAGTCAGGTAGTCAGGTGGTCGGGTAGTCGGGTAGTCTGGTGGTCTGTGGCCTTGCAGTCTGTTGTCCGTGGTCGGTCGTCCGTGGTCTACCGTCTACCGTCCACCGTCAGCATGGCGTAGATTTCGCGGCGGGGCCAGCCGGAGGCCTCGGCCAGGCGGCGGGCGGCGCGGGAGGGAGGTTCCCCGGCGGCGCGGGAGGCTTCGATTGCGGCTTGCAGACGCTCCGGGGGCCAGCGTTCCGCCGCGGGGGTGGATGGCGCACCCTCCACTACGAGGGTGAATTCCCCGCGGGGAGCGGTATCCGCAAAACGGGCGCGGGCCTCCCTCAGGCTCCCTCTCCAGATTTCCTCGTGCATCTTGGTCAGTTCTCGCCCGATGGCGATACGGCGCTCCCCCAGCACCTCCAGCAGGTCGTCCAGGGCGGCGCGCAGGCGGTGGGGCGTTTCCAGAAAGAGGAGGGTGTAGGGCAGGGAAGCGACTTCGGCCAGCCGCGCCCGGCGCTCGGCGCGCTTGCGGGGCAGATAGCCCAGGTAGAGGAAGGCATCGGCGGGCAGGCCGGAGACGACCAGGGCGGCGACGGGCGCGGTGGGGCCGGGGACGGGCGTGACGGTGTGCCCGGCCTGGATGGCGGCCAGCACCAGTTCGTAGCCGGGGTCGTTGATGCCCGGCGTGCCCGCATCGGAGACCAGCGCCAGGTCGCCGGCAGCCAGTTTTTCCAGCAGAACGGGCGTCTTGCGGGCCTTGTTGTGCTCGTGATAGGGCGTCAGCGGGGTGTGGATGTCGTAGCGTTCCAGCAGTTTGCGCGTCTGGCGTGTATCCTCGGCGGCAATCAGGGGGACTTCCCGCAAGACGCGCAGGGCGCGCAGGGTGATGTCCTCCAGATTGCCGATGGGGGTCGCGACCAGGTAGAGGGTGGACATGCGGGTCAGGGGGTGAGGACGAGATGATGTTTGGCGGCGGCCTCCACAGCCGGGCGGTCGTAGAGCATGGGACGGTATTCGCCCGAAGCCCACATGGGGGCCATATCGATGTAGTTCGGGTGGTAGGCGTGCCCCGATTCGCCGGTGGTATGGATGTCTACGGCGTGGTTCATGTCGCTCAGGTCCACAATCATCCGCATGGAGGGCAGCCAGTTCACCTCGTAGCCTTCAGTGGCAACCCAGCCGGTGGCGTTGACAATCGCTTTGCCGCCGCTCACGGGGAAGGGGCCGCGATTGAAAAGGTTCTCTATGGGAGCGATGCCCGATTTGCCCAGCGTTCCGTTGCGGAAGGTGGCGGTGTGCAGGTCGCCCCAGCGCCATTGGGAGGGGTCTTTGCCCAGGCGGGCGCGCAGTTCTTTGACGGCATCCTCCAGGGCGGCGGCGAACATCTGGTCACGCGTCTCCACCTCGGGGGTACTCTGGTCGTCCCACCAGGGGGAAGCGGGATTCTCTGCGAGGTGGCGTACCACTTCCCACCAGCGGACACCTCCTGAAGGCCAGTAGTCTTCCGGCAAATCGTCGTGGAAGGTGCGCGTCAGGAGGTGATTCCAGAAGGCCTCGAAGAGCGCCGCGGGGGCCGAATCGGCGCGCTGCTGGTAATCCCAGTTTTCCCACAACTGGCGGGCGGTCTCGAAAGCGGGGGTGTCGGGGGCGGCATCCAGCACTATCGGAACCAGGAAAGCGGCGTTCCCGCTGTAAGAATCCATCTGCATCTGCTGGTAGTAAGCCATATCCAGCGGGCCGGGGGCGCTTTGGAGCATCTTCACGATGCGCTCGGCGCGGTAGCCGTAGGTGAAGTCGGTGGTAATCAGGTAGGGGTAATCGGGGCCGACCACCGGGTTGTTGGCGGTCACGATGTAGCCCTCGTCGGGGTTGAAGGCGTAAGGCAGTTGCTCGAAGGGGACGTAGCCGTCCCATTCGTACTCGTCCGTCCAGCCGGGGACGGGCATGCGCCCATCGCCGTTCTTGCGGATGGGGATGCGCCCCGGCATCTGGTAGCCGATGTTGCCGTCCACGTCGGCGTAGAGCAGGTTTTGGGCGGGGACGGCAAACTGCGAAGCCGCCTTGCGGAATTCGTCGAAGTTCTGTGCGGTATTCAGCCCCAGGATAGCGCAGAAAACGCAGGAAGGCTCCAGCGCCGTCCAGCGGATGGCAATGGCGTAATTTTCGGGCAGGTCTATGCCGGCGCGCTCCCGGAAGGGGGTAGCCGTGGGGTCGGGATGGTCTTTCAGCGGGGCGTAGGCCTCGGAGATGATTGGTCCGTGGCGGGTGTAACGCACCGTGATTTCCACCGCCTCGCCGCCCGCTACGTGGATGGTCTCCTGGACGGTATCCATATCCACCCATTGACCGTTGTACTCGTACTGGTTGGGGTTATCGGGATTGATTTTCTCGACGAACAGGTCAATCACATCGGGGCCGGTGTTGGTGAAACCCCAGGCGACGCGGTTGTTGTGCCCGATGACCACGCCGGGGACGCCGGCGAAGGAGAATCCCACCACGTCGAAGGGGCAATCGGCGTTCTGCTCGGCGCAGTGCAGGCCGACCTCAAACCAGATGGAGGGCATCTGGATGCCCAGGTGCGGGTCGTTTGCCAGGAGGGGGAAGCCGGTGGTCGTCTTGTCCCCGGAAACGACCCAACTGTTGGAGCCGATGCCGTCCCCCGAAGGCCCCACCAGGGAATCCAGCGCGGCCGTCTGGGCGTTGAGGGATTCCAGGAGGGGCAGCGCCTTTGGGGGGATTGCCGCCCCCTCCGCCCCCCTGGAGACGCCCTCCAAAACGGGGTGCGGCACGATGACGGGCTGCCGCTCGAAATCGTAAGGCGGATACAGGTCGGCCAGTTGCTCCGGGGTGAGGGTCTTGCTCAGGATGGTGCGGGCAATCTCCGAACCCAGGTTGCCGCGCAAATCCCAGGCCATAGCCTTGGCCCAGGTGAGGCTGTCCACGGGCTGCCAGGGGGCGGGGGTGTAATCGGGCGTGAGGAGACCCAGCACGGCGTATTCCAGGCTGATGGCGCTGCCCTGATGCGTTTCCAGGTAGGCGTTGACGCCTTCGCTGTAGGCTTCGAAGATAGCGCGGGTTTCGGGGGCGGTTTGTGCCCATTCCTGTTCGGCGACGCGCCGCCAGCCCAATGTACGCAGGAAGATGTCGGTATCCAGTTGGCCCTCGCCGAACATCTCGGAGAGTTTCCCCGCCCCGATGTGCCGCCAGAAATCCATCTGCCAGAAGCGTTCCTGGGCGTGGGTATACCCCTGGGCAAAGAACAAATCGTGCTGGTTTTGGGCGTAGATGTGCGGCACGCCGTACTGGTCGCGGTAAACGTCCACCGGGGCGCTCAACCCGGAAAGTTGTATCGCCCCCTCGGTCTGGGGGAAGGATTCCTGCGCGACGCGCTGCATGTAAGGCTGGAAGGCCGCCGCGGCTATCCCCACCACCAGCGCCAGGATGACGATGATGATGCCGACAATACGCAAAATTTTTCTCTTCATGGCTGCTCCCTTTTTGAATGTGATATGGGGTATGTCTGGACTTCTGCCAGTGCGCTCAAAATGCTCATCAGCGAGGCGTAGTCGTCGCGCAGCAAGGCGATGATTTCCTGCGTGGCGGCTTCTTTCCAGGCGGCGGGGTCCGGGTGGGCTGTGGCGGCTTGCTTGATGTGGGCAGCCAGCAACTCGCCCGTCGGAGCGTCCTGGGCCTGCAAGATGAAGCGCAGGTAGCCGAGACGTTCCGTCCCTGTGAAGGCACGGATTTCGGCCTCGTCGCACAAGTAGAGTGTATCCAGGCTGAGCGGGGGGCGCGGCGGCAGGAGATGGTAGATGCGCCCGCTCTCGCGGTAGCCTACCGCCAGGATGCTCATTTCGATGGGAACATTGCGGTTGATGCGGTTGTCGGCGATGACGTGCTCATCCACGCTCTCGGCGGTGACGAGTTGCTTCACCAGCCCGTCGTCTTCGATGCGGATGTCGTAAATCAGGCCGAAAACCGCGCTGGAGGGGGTCAGCGGAGCGCGCACCAATGCGCCGAAGGAAGGCGCGTCCACTTGCGAGACGCGGCACCCGGCCACGAAGCCGGTCATCCCGGCCCGCAGCAGGCGTCCGATTTGGATGGTGGGTTGAGGGGGCATGGGAGGTTGGGGATTAGGGATTGGGGTACGTTGTACGCTGTACACTGTACGTTGTACGTGACACTTGACACTACAAGTCTTTAACACCCTGCTTGTGCGATTTTCCTTCCACATCTACGCCCCGGCGGCGCAGTTCGAGGAGAATCATGGTGGTAAGTTGTTCCTGCTCTTCGCGGCGCACGACGGCCACCTCGTGGGCGCGGTGCAGCAGGTAGGGGTAAGCGCGTTCGCCCAACATGCGCGCCTGGTACAGCAGGACGGCGTGCAACTGTTCCAACATGCGGCGGTCATCGGCCACCCAGCGCGGAATTTCCACCCGCGCCAGCCAGGGATTCCCTTTTCGGCCTACGTTAAGATAGAAGAAGTGCAGCCCCAACGCCCCGTCGTAATCCTGTTCGGATTGCGATTGCAGGCCGAAAACTGCGGAGCGCTCCCCCGGCCCCAGACGGTGAGCGAAGAGCGCCCAGTCGGTGACGCCCAGGAAGGTGCGTTCCTTGAGCGCCTGGCGCAGGTTTCCCTCGGGGGCGAGAGCGACTTCCAGCAGGCGCACCACCAGGTCGGCGCGGGGCTTGTCCACGTAACCGGCAGCGGCTGCGCCCAGGGCGTGCAGCCCGCGCAGGGCTTCCAGGTAACTTTCCAGGGCGCGGCGGAAGTTGCCGCCGGAGGCCTCGTCCCGCCCTTTGGCGCCCCACAGTTCCAGCGGACCGTCCGTGAGGGTGATGACCCCGCTTTGCGGGGCCTCCGCCACCAGTTCGAGCAAGGCGCGGCGTTCGGCCACGTCCCGCTGGAGGGCCACCGCCCCCTCGGAAATCAGGCTGCCTCCGGGGTACAAGTCATCTCCGTAATGCAGGCGGCTGCGTACCCACTCTTTGGGAGCGCTATCCGCTGCGGGAAAATGGCAAATCGCCCCCACGTTGACCAGGTAGTAGGCCACCGGCGCGTGGCGGTCGGGATTGATTTGTGAGCCGTCGGCGGCGATGACGGGGATGTCCGCCGCGGGGATGCCGGGGGCGGGGATGTGCAGGTTGAGAATTTCGTTCTCCGGGCGGGCGCAACGCAGGCCGGGCACCTGCCGGGACGCGAGGCGCACTTTCTCCCGCAGGGCTTCCAGGGCCTCGGCGTGTTCATCCAGCAGGCCGTTGGCGCGCTGGCGCAGGGCGCGCAGTCTCTCCTCCCTGAGCGGTGCATTTTGCCCCATCTCTTGCACCTGAGCGCGTACCTGACGAAAATCGAGCATATAGTCCCGTTGAAAATGTTTGTGGGGAGTGATAGGATAAGTGTGTATCCGATTGTACAGGCAAACGGGGCATACCGCAAGCCGAAAACGCAGGACAACTGCCCGCCGTTGTCCTGCAACGGGAACCAATCCTCCCCGCGCGGCGTTTGGGGAGTGTCATACCTCGATAAATGAAAACCATCCTGTAGAGAAAAGGAGTGTCCCCCTATGCGTACCCTGAAATTTGCCCTTCTCATTGCCACCCTGACCGGAAGCATCCTTCTCTCGGCCTGTGGAGCCGCTGCCCCGACGCGGGCGCTGGCGCAGGGCGAGACGCCCCAGGCGGAGGCTGCCACCCCGCCGGCCATCAACCGCACGATTGCCGTGAGCGGGATGGGGAAAGTCACCCTGACCCCCGACATCGCTTACATCTCCATCGGCGTGCATACCGAGAACAAGAATGCTCAGCAGGCGGTCAGCAGCAACAACGAACAGAGCGCCTCCCTGATGGCCGCCCTGCAAAAGGCTGGCGTGGACAGCAAAGACATCCGCACGACCAACTTCAGTATCTACCCCCGCCAGGAACGCGACAACCAGGGAGAAGTCATCGGCATCACCTACGTCGTGGACAACACCGTCTATGTCACAGTCCGCGACCTGGACAACATCGGGACGCTGCTGAACGCCGCGGTGGAGGCTGGGGCCAACAACATCGGCGGCATCCAGTTCGACATCGCCGACCGCACGGCGGCTTACCAGCAGGCTCTCCAGGCTGCCATGCAGGATGCCCGCGCCCAAGCCGAGGTGCTCGCCACCGCCGCCGGCGTGGAAGTGGGCGAGGTGCAGCAAATCAACGCCGCGGTAGGCTACGCCCCGCCTCCGGTGGTGCGTAAAGCCGCCGGGATGGAGTTGGCAATGGCCGACTCGGTGCCTATCTCCGCCGGGCAAATGGAGGTCAGCGTCACGGTCAGCGTGGTGTTCGGCATCAAATAGAGGTGGACGGTGGATGGTGGACGGTAGACCGTTGACGACTGACCACCGTCCGCTGACTGCCGTCCCTTGTCCTCTGCCCCCCGACCGCCGTTCCCTGCCCGCTTACATCCCTCGCAAACGGGCGGTGAGCGCCTGCCACAAAGGGCAGCGGTCGTAGACGCCCGTAAAGGCGATGACTGCCCCGAACAGGGCCAGCGCCCAGGAATGGATGGCCCATACCCCAAGCGCCATCACGACCAGCCCAGTCCCCAGGCGCAGCACCCGGTCTCCCGTGCCCAGTGGACGGGTGACGGTAGGCTCTGTCTCGCCGGTGGCGATTGTGAACATCTGCCGCAGGGCGACTTCGGGCTGCGCCCCCACCCGGCGCAGAATTTCCTCTCCATCGCGATACACCGCCACCGTCGGGATGCTGCGGATTCCCAGCGCGGCGGCCAGGGCGGTTTCTTCGTCGGTATTGATTTTCCACAAATCCACCTGCCCCTCGTATTCGGCGGCCAGTTTCTCCAGCGCCGGACTGATGAAGCGGCAGGGCGCACACCAGGGTGCCCAAAAATCCACCACCACAGGGCGGGGATTACGTTTCAGTTTCTTGAAGAAAGCGGTTTTGTTCATCACAAAAATGGGGAGCCGTTCCAGGCTCCCCTCCAGTGGGTTATTTCTTGGTCTGGAACTTGAACAAACTGTAGGCCGCGCAGTATCCTGTCAGGCCGGTGACCAGAGCGATGATGCCCACGATGCCCAGAATAACGCCCAGGGTGCCTCCCACCACTCCGCCGAAACCGACGTATAGCAGGATGATGCCCAGAATGACGCGTACAACGCGGTCCCACGTGGCTTCATTGGCTTTGAACATAGTACACTCCTTTTGGATTGGGTTGGGGGTTACAGAGAAAAGAATCGGCAATCTCTGTCAAAATAGATGCAGTTTGTCGGAAAGGGTTACATCCGAAAAGAGGATGTGCCCTGCCGGGCAAATCTTACGCACCTGAAAAGAGGAAACACCGTGCTTCGCAAAGGGGAGCGGGGCGGGAGGCAGCGGTCAGCGGTCAGTGGTCGGCGGTCAGTGGTCAGCCGTCCACCGTCCATCGTCCATCATCCATCATCCACCGTCCACAGTCAGTGGCCAGTGGTCAGCGGTCAGTTGTCAGTCGTCCACCGCACCCCGCACCTCGCACGTGGTACGTGCCACGCCCCTCATCCCAACCGCGCTCCCAAAAACGGAACCAGCATTTCTTGCGGGTGCAGGCCACCGTGCCGCCCCAACAGCGGATTGTCCTTCATCGGCCACCACAGGTAAGCGGTGCCGGTGGACAACGCCGTCAGGTCGCCGAGGCGGTCGGGGAGGGCCGGGTGCATCTCGCCGGGGCCGTATAGGCCGCTCTCCAGCACCGCCGCCGAATCCAGCACCCGGAACGTCCCCGGCTCCCAGGCGCGCTCCAGGTAATCCCGCACCGCATCCCGCTCTCCGGGGCGCGGATACAGGAAGAACAGACGGTGCTCCCCCGTGGGGTTGATGTGCAGCATCCGGTTCAAATCGGGGTGGGAGCGCAACGCATAGCGCGGACTCTTGGGAGTGTGTATCTGCCCGTGGTCGGCCAGCAGGATGACGGCGGTATCCTTGCGGGCTGCGGCGCTCAAGGCATCCAAAAAGTGCCGCTCGAACGCGTAACTGAAGAGCGCAAAATCTCCCGCGGCGCGCTCATCCTCCGGCCCGTAGCGGTGCGCCAGCGTATCCACGTTGCTCCAATAAACCCAGGTGTACAGCCGCTCCCCGGCCTTCTCCTCCAGCAAGGCGCGCACATTGACCCACAACTCCGCCGCCGAGCCGTAGGGGTGCATCTCCACTTCCTTGAGAAACATCCGCGAAAGCCCCGACCCGTTGATGGTGTAATGCTGGAACGCGTGCGCCGACACTCCGTGCGCCTTCAGATGGCTGCCCATCGTGGAGAAGGGCAGGTACTCCTCCGGCTTGAACCCCGCCTTTTCCAGCGAACCCCCGCCGCCCCGGAACTGAATTGGGCCGTGGGTAATCATGTTCGCCACTACGCCGTATTCCTTCAGCCACAACTCGTACCCGACGATGCCATGCTCTCGGGGGCTGCGTCCCGTCCACAGGGTAGTCAACGCCGCGCAAGTCGTGCTGGGACTGATGGAAGTCAACGGGGCGAGCACCCCCGCTTCCCGCAGCCTGCGCCACACCGGGGCGGTGCCGTCCTCCATCCAGCGCTGCAAACGGTGGAGCGCCAGCGCATCCACCAGGATAACGACCACATGACGGGCTGTCCCGCCCAGCGGCTGGTAAATCATTCCATCCAGGGGACGCCCCGCAATCTCCGGCACACCCAGCAGGCGGCAAACCGTATCGGGGACGTTGAAAATGCTGTTGCCCTCGTAGTGGGGATACAAAAACGATTCACCCTGCGGCATGCCGGGCAGTTGCCGCCCTTGCAGCAGGGGAAGGCGCTGTGCTACCAAATCGGTCATGGTTGCTCCTCACGGTATAATCCGTTGCATGATAGTCAAGTTGCCGCCAATCTTACCCCAAAAATGTGGGATTCACCTGAGAACTTTCCTGTTCGCCCTCCTTTTCTTCTTGATGAGCGCCTGCGGCGCGGGGGGCAAGCCCCCTTCGGAGGGGCTGCCGACCCCCAAAGCGAGTATCACCCCCAAAGGCACCGCCCTCCCCACCGCGCCCCCAAAAGCCAGCCCCACCCCTGAAAGCACCGCTACCCCCAGGGTGGCCGTCTCCGCCCTGGAGGGGGTGCAAGTTCCCCTTTGGCATCTTCTCCCCGATAAATGGCTTCGCGGGCCGGTGGCGCGCTTCAATCGGGAGAACCCTTGGGGCATCGAGGTCGTCCCCCGTGCCTTCCCCGACGAAGCCGCCCTGACGGATGCCCTTCCGGAGGCCTCCCCCGGCACGGTACTCCTCGGCTACCCGCGGTGGGAGAGTCCTGACAACTTGAGCGACCTGACCCCCTGGCTGAACGACCCTCACTACGGGATGCCCGCCGAAGAGCAGGCCGATTTTTTCGAGACCTTTTGGGACGAAGGGTGGGAGGGGGAAACGCTGCTCACGCTGCCCCTGCTGCGCTCGGCGGCTTTTCTGGCGCGCAACCACACCTGGGCGGCGGAGTTGGGCTACCCGGCCATCCCGCAGGATGTGAGCGCCTTTCAGGCGCAGGCCTGCGCGGCCAACGCCGCCCTGCGCGGGGATGACGATGTGTACAACGACGGCCTGGGAGGCTGGGTGGTGGATACGCGTCCACCGGTCATGCTGGGCTGGCTGTATGCCTTTGGCGCGCCCCTCACGGCAGATGGAACCTACCGTTTCGATACGCCGGAGGGCGAGACAGCCTTCGGTTTTCTCAAGGCTCTGTTCGACGAGAATTGTGCCTGGGTGGGTGAGGAAGCGTACCCCGATGCGTATTTCAGCGCCCGGCAGGCGCTTTTCGTCTCCGCCACGCTGAGCGACCTGCCTTTTCTGGAGCAAGCCTTCGCAGAAGCAGGCAGCCGCGACCACTGGGGTGCGCTGCCCTTCCCCTCCGCGCCGGGAGAGGAGCCTGCGCTGCCCACTTTCGGGCCTTCCTTCGGGATGCTGCGCGGGGCGGACGAGGCTCATTCCCTGGCGGGATGGCTCTTCATGCGCTGGATGCTCTCCCCCGATGTCCTGGCGGATTTGGCCCGCCAGAGTGGGTATCTGCCCGTGCGCCGCGCCGCCCTGGATGCCCTGGCGGACTACGGCGCGCTGCATCCTGCCTGGCAGGCAGTCGCCGAGGCGCTACCCTACGCCCGCCCCGAGCCGAGCCTGCCCTCCTGGAGCGCCGTCCAATGGGTTTTGCAGGATGCCGGGGAGCAGGTCTTCCGCTCCTACTTCACCGCCGACCGCATCACCGAGACCCTGCAATTGTTAGAGGAAACCGCCAACAGTCTCGCCGCACCGTAGTCCCAGACCTGACGGCGGTGTTTGCGCGAGACTGCCGAAGTCTCCAAGACTTCGGCAGTCTCGCGCCGGGAGTTTCCATCACGATGCCGCTTTCAAAAAATCCGGGGCGCGTTTCTCCAGGAATGCGCTCACCCCCTCGCGGTGTTCCGCACCCCGTCCGGCAATCTCCTGCAAGTGACCTTCGTAATCCAGCACCTCGCGCAGGTGCGGCAAAATAGCGCGGTTGAAAGCGCGCTTGGTCAGCCCCATCGCCTTGACCGGGCCGCGGGCCAGTTCCGCCGCCCAGGATTGCGCTGCGGAAAGCGCGCTCGCCGCAGGCACAACCCGGTTGACCATCCCCCAAGCCAGGGCTTGTTCGGCGGAAATAGGGGCGTTGGTGAAGGCGAATTCGGCAGCGCGCCCCAGCCCGATGAGGTGGGGCAGCAGCAGGGAGACGGCAGAATCGGGGGCCAGGCCGATGCCCAGAAACCCCACCCAGAAGCGGGCTGTCTCGGCGGCGACGCGCAGGTCGCAGGCCAGGGCGACACCCAGCGCCGCTCCCGCCGCCGCCCCCTCGATGGCCGCCAGAACGGGCTTCTCAATCTGACGCAGTTCCAGCACCAGCGGGGAATAAGTCTGGGCCAGATGCCGGCGGTAG
>DRKV01000481.1 GCA_011051635.1 Chloroflexota bacterium
CGAAGCAATCCAGCACATCTTTGCCCGCCGCCAGGGAACGCAGCAAGGAGCGGTTGGCGCGCTGGTCGAGGTAGAAGCCGGTCTTGTGGCCCGCGGTCACGTCCACACGGAAACGCAGGCCGCGCTCCGTGATGAACACATCTTCCAAGAGCGGCTCGCCAAGCAGGAGGCCGCGGCGCTCCGGCAGCCCTTCCAGGCGGCGCACATCCACATCGGAACGCTCGTAAAGACGGGCCGCGCCGCTCAATTCCATCAGGAGGGAGGCCAGGGTATCGCGCCAACGCTCCGCCCCTGCGCTGAGCACCTGAATGACGAGGGTATCGGCGTAGCGGTCCACCACCAGACCGGGGAGCGCATCCGATTCGCCGTGTACCAGCCGCAAAGCGTCGCTTTCCATTCGGGGAACGAGAGCAGCCCGCAAAGCAAGGGCGCGCTCCAGTCGGGAGCGGAAAAACTCCGGGGTGATGGATTCCCGGGGGTTCCAGGTCCACACGCGGGCGCGAATCTGGGAATGGGGGCTGTAGGCTCCCAGGGCGAGAGGCCGCCCGCGGGAGTCGCAAATCCGCAGGGTCGCGCCCATCTCCGGATTCCCATCCACGCGCTGCACCGCGCCGGAGAAGACCCAGGGATGGCGGCGGAGAAGCGATTTTTCGCGGCCCGGTTTGAGATGAAGAGTGGGAAGGCTCATAGAGAATGAAAAAAGCAGGGCGGGGAATGCCGCGCCCTGCTTGCGATGCAAAGGGGAAAAGTTAGAGACGGGCGTCGGCGGCCAGGATTTCTTCCAGGCGGGCGAAGAGGTCCAGTTTCCTGGCGGCCTGCGCCAGGACATCCATAGCGTGCTCGATTTCGTCCGGCTCGTGCGCCGCGGTGACGGTGGCGCGCAGGCGCGCCAGCCCGTGCGGGACAGCGGGGGAGACGACCGGCAGGATGAAGACATCGTGCATCTGGCACTCGCGGGTCATCTGGTAAGCCAGTTCGTCGCTGCCGCACAAAACCGGCACAACGGCGGTCTCGGAGTAGAGGGTGTTGAAGCCCCGCGCCTGCAAACCCTCGATGAACTGTTTGGTGTTGGCGCGCAGTTTTTCCACCCGCCAGGGTTCATCCTGGATGACACGGAAGGCCTCCAGAGCGGCAGCGGCCTGGGCCGGAGGCAGGGCGGCGGAGAAGATGTAGCCGCGACTGGCATGGCGCAAGAAATCGGTGAGTTCCCGCCTGCCGGCTACATAGCCGCCCACGGAGGGGATGGTCTTGCTGAGGGTGCCCATCTTGATGTCCACAGCGCCTTCCAGGCCGAAGTACTCCTCGATGCCGCGCCCCGTCTCGCCCAGGACGCCCACCGAATGGGCTTCATCCATCATCAGCCAGGCGTCGTACTCGCGGCACAGTTCCACGACCGCGGGCAGGTCAATGATGTCGCCGTCCATGCTGAAAACGGCGTCGGTAACCACCAGTTTGGCAGCCTGCGGATTGGCCTCATTAGCCTGCCGGAGACGGGCTTCCAGGTGCGCCATGTCATTATGGCGGAAACGCAGCATCTTGGCCCCGGACATGAGACAGCCATCCACGATGCTGGCGTGGTTGAATTTATCGGAGATGACGTAATCGCCGCGCCCCACCAGAGCAGAGATGGTCGAGTAATTGGTCACGTAACCGGAGGAGAAGGTAACGGCATCCTCCGCCCCTTTGAAATCCGCAATCGTGCGCTCCAGGTCGCGGTGCAGGTCGAGCGTCCCGGCCAGCGTGCGGACGCCGTGCGTACCCGTGCCGTACTTCTCGATAGCAGCCTGGGCGGCAGCATTGATGCGCGGATGTCCCACCAGCCCCAGGTAACTGTAGGAGGCGAAGATGGTCATTTCGCGCCCGTTGACGATGGCCCGCGCCGCCCCCCGCAAGCCGGAAACCGGCTGGTTGTAGAAGTACAATCCATCCTCACGCAGGGATGCCGCCCGTTCCTCCATGGCGCGAATACGCTGCACAATCGGGTCGTTGATGTTGCTGTAGTCTCTCATTGGCTCACTCCTCATCCGATAATGGCTGGGATTTCGCAATCCGGCACAGTGTAGTGCAGGTTCGGGGAAATGTCAAATAGCAGTATAATTGCGCGGGGCAAGCAACAAGACAACTGCGAGCGGTTGTTCTGCCGTTTGTGGAACAACTGCGAGCAGTTGTTCCGCCTTCGCATGCGAAGCCGCCTGGAATTTACACTATTCTCAATCCTTGACAAAGGAGCACTTTCCCATGAGCATCAGCCAACTGGCACGCGAGATTCGCACCTCCCCGACCCTGGCCCTCAACGAGCGCGCCCGTCAGTTACGCGCCCAGGGGCAGCCGGTCATTCACCTGGGCATCGGGGAACCCAAAAACAAGGCTCCCATCACCGCCGTCCTGGGTTCGGCGGCCAAGTTGCGGGCCGGAGACATCAAGTACACGCCCACCGACGGGACGCCGGGCCTCAAAAAGGCTATCATCCGCTATACGGAGGAAAACTACGGGCGGCTGGTCGCCCCCGAAAACGTGATTGTCTCCAACGGAGCGAAGCAATCCCTCTTCAACGTCCTGTACTCCCTCATCAATCCTCAGGACGAAGTTATCATCCTGGCCCCTCATTGGGTCAGTTATCCCGAAATGGTGAAGATGTGCCACGGCATCCCGGTGGTAGTCGCCCCCGAAGACGGCACCTTCCACCCCCGGATGGAGGACATCCGGGCCGCGGTGACTTCTTACACCAAAGCCATCATCGTCAACAGCCCCAACAACCCCTCCGGGATTCTCTTCTCGGAGGAATTCATCGGGGAAATCGTGGAGTTCTGCGAGGAGCGGGGCATCTACCTCATCATGGATGACATCTACCACAAACTGGTCTTCGACGGCCTGCGGACGCCCTCTCCCTTTCAGTTCACCCACAAGGACATGGAAAGCACCCGCGTGATTGTGGTCAACGGCGTCTCCAAGTTGTACGGGATGACCGGCTTCCGCATCGGGTGGACGGTCACCAGCCGCAGACGTGTGGAAGTGCTCAACAACATCCAGTCGCAGATGACCTCCTGCCCCTCGGTCGTCATCCAGTCCGCGGCGGAGGCCGCCCTGACCGGCTCACAAAGCGTGGTGGAGAATCTGCGCCTGACCATCCAGAACAACCGGGATGTGACCATGCAAGAGTTGCAGGGCTTCCGGGACGTGCGCGTCATCAAGCCCCAGGGGACGTTCTACGTGCTGCCCGATTTCCGGGCTTACAGCAGCGACTCGACCGAACTGGCCCATTTTCTGCTGGATAAAGCCCTGGTGGTGACCGTACCCGGCAAGGATTTCGGCATGGAAGGTTATCTGCGCCTGAGTTACGCGGGGAGCGTGAAGGAGGTCATCGAGGGCATCGAGCGCATCAAATGGGCGCTGGACCCCGAATCCCCCAACGAGATTTACATCGGCGACCGCAAACTGGTGCGGGACTGGTTGTGAAAGTGTGAAAGTTTGCAAGTGTGCAAGTACGAAAGTGTGCAAGTGTGCAAGTTTGAAAGTGAGTAGATGAGGGAGCAAATGACCCTATGAACAACATTCTGAACATTACAACGCCCGCCGAGGCGATTGCCGAGGCGCTGAGAAGCGACTACGGTCTGAAGAATCACGGCCTGACCAACCTGCGGAAAGCGTACTGGAACCTGCCCCCGGAAGCCCTCTATGAGGAAATTGCTTTCCGCGGCGAGGGGCACATCGTCAACGGAGGGGCGGTGCAGGTACTCTCCGGCAAGCACACCGCCCGCGCCGCCCAGGACAAGTACATCGTGCGGGAGGCCGAGAGCGAGGGACATATCTGGTGGGGAGAGTACAATCGTCCCATTTCGCCCGACAAATTCGAGGAACTCTTCGAGCGGATGCAGGGCTTCGCCCAGGGACGCGACCTCTTCGTGCAGGATTGCTACGCCGGGGCCGACCCCGAATACCGTCTGCCGGTACGCATCATCACGGAATACGCCTGGCACAGCCTTTTCGCCCGCAACATGTTCATCCTGCCGGAAAGCGCCGAGGAGTACAAGACGTTCGTGCCGGAGTTCACCCTGCTGGTGCTGCCCTCTTTCAAAGCCTTCCCCCAAATTGACGGGACGCGCAGCAGCACGGTCATCGCCCTCAGTTTTGCCCACAACCTGGGGCTGATTGGCAACTCCGGCTACGGCGGCGAAATCAAGAAGAGCATCTTCACCCTCTTGAACTACCTCAACCCCCTGCGCGGGGTGATGTCCATGCACTGTTCGGCCAACGTGGGGCCGAAGGGCGACGCGGCTCTCTTCTTCGGGCTTTCCGGCACGGGCAAGACGACCCTCTCCGCCGACCCGCACCGCGGGCTGATTGGCGACGACGAACACGGATGGAGCGAGGAGGGTGTTTTCAACTACGAGGGCGGCTGCTACGCCAAGGTGATTCAACTTTCCCCCACGGCAGAGCCGCAAATCCACGCCACCACCCGTCGCTTCGGCACCATCCTGGAAAACGTGGTCTTCGACCCCGTGACCCGCAAAATAGACCTGGACGACGACGAATTCACCGAAAACACGCGGGCTTCGTACCCCCTGGACTTCATCGCCAACGCCATCCCCGAAAAGCGCGCCGGGCATCCCCGCAACGTGGTCTTCCTGACCTGCGACGCCCAGGGCGTGATGCCCCCCATCGCCCGCCTGACCCCGGAACAGGCCATGTACCACTTCATTTCGGGGTACACATCCAAAGTAGGCGGCACGGAAGTCGGGCTGGGCGAGGAGCCGGAAATCACCTTCAGCGCCTGTTTCGGCGCGCCCTTCATGGTGCATCATCCCATGTTCTACGCCGACCTGCTGGCGCGCAAAATGGAACACCACGGAGCAACCGCCTGGCTGGTGAACACCGGCTGGGTCGGCGGGCCATACGGCATCGGCAAGCGCATCAGCATCCGCTACACGCGCGCCCTGCTCAACGCAGCCCTGAACGGTGATTTGGATTCGGTGGAATACTACCGGGACCCCATTTTCGGTTTTGCAGTCCCCAAGACCTGCCCCGGCGTGCCGGAAAGCGTGCTCTACCCGGCCCAATCCTGGCCAAGTGAAGAGGAGTACTGGCGCAAATACCGCCAGTTGGCCTCGCGCTTCATCAACAATTTCCGCAAATTCGAGCCGGATTGCCCCCCCGAAGTGGTGGAGGCGGGGCCGAAGGGGTAAGCACCCCTCCGGGTGGAGCCTCCGGGTAGACGAAGGCAATGCCTTCGTCTACCCGTTTTTTTTTTTTTACAGCGCCCAGGCCAGCATTATCCCCAAAACAGCGACGATTATCCCCAGGTGGAGAAACAAATCCGTGGCAGCCAGCCAGGAATTGCCGGCAGCCACCCGAAACAGCAGGTTGAGCAACACGAGGGCCATCCCAATCAGGGGGAGCAGCCCCTTGCGGTGCGCCAGAAACTCCGAGACGGTATCCAAAAAAGCGTTGAATTTATCCAGCATGAGGAAAACTCCCTGGTGAGCAAGAGACAAAGGTCAATTCTCTTCAAAGGGGGCATAGCGCGCCAGGAGACGCCCCGGAAGCCGTCCGCGGATGAAAACGCCGCGGCGGTCGTGTTCCACCTGCTCCACCTGCCCCAACTCGTGGAACATGGCAATCAGCGCCCCCTCCTCGTAAGGCAGGCGCACTTCCACAGGGACGTAGCGCTCGTACAATTGCTCGCCCACCGCGTCCAGCAGCGCCTCGATGCCGATGCCCCGCAAGGCCGAAACAGCCACCGCCCGCGGAAAGGCATCCATAGTGCCCTGCGCGGCGGCGGGATTTTCCAGGCGGTCAATCTTGTTGAGCACCACCAGGGCAGGGACGTGTTCCGCCCCGATTCCCCGCAGCGTCTCGTGGACCGCCTCCGCCTGCGCCAGGGCGTTGGGATGGGTGACGTCAATCACGTGCAGCAGGAGGTCGGCGTCGGCGATTTCCTCCAGGGTGGCGCGGAAGGCCGCCACCAGACTGGTAGGCAGTTTCTGGATGAAGCCCACCGTATCGGTGAAGAGCGCCAGATGTCCGCCGGGCAATTCGACGCGGCGGGTGGTGGGGTCCAGGGTGGCGAACAACTGGTCGGCAACGTACACATCCGCCCCCGAAAGGCGGTTGAGCAGGGTGGACTTGCCCGCGTTGGTGTAGCCCACCAGGGCGACCACGGGCAGGCGCGCCTTGCGGCGTTTGCTGCGGTAGCGCTGACGGTGAGCACGCACCTTTTCCAGTTCGCGCTTGAGGTAATCAATCCGGCGGCGGATGTCGCGGCGGTCTACTTCCAGTTGAGTTTCGCCGGGGCCGCGCAGTCCCACACCGCCCACGCTGCCGGCGCGTCCTCCGCCGCCCCCGGCCTGGCGGGCCAGGTGAGTCCAGGCGCGGGTCAGGCGGGGCAGGCGGTATTCGTATTGGGCCAGTTCCACCTGCAAAGCGCCTTCGCGGGTGTGGGCGTGGAGGGCGAAGATATCCAGAATCAGCGCCGTGCGGTCAATGATGCGTACCTGTTCGCCGAAGACGCGCTCCAGTTCCCGCTGATGGCGCGGGGAGAGTTCGTCATCAAACAGGATGACATCCGCCTGGGTTTCCTCCACCAGGAATTTGAGTTCCTCCACCTTGCCGGAGCCGATGAAAGTCTTGGGATTAGGCGTGTTCAGGCGCTGGGTTACTCGTCCCACCACGTCCAAACCGGCGGTATCGGCCAGCATGGCTAATTCGGCCAGCGAATCTTCGAGGGGGAGCAGCCCCTTCTCCGAGCGTAGTTCCATCCCCACCAGGAAGGCGCGCTCCCGGGGACGGCTGGTAGGCAAAGGGGATTTAGGAGACATGCGGGAATTCCTCCTCCACCGTCTTGAAGAGTTTGTCAATCCTGGAATCCGGGGGAGCATCCCGCAAGGGAAGGAGGACGTGGAAGGTAGAGCCGGGGCATTTCTCTTCGTCGTAGCCCTCCGACTCAACCCATACCGTGCCGCCGTGCGCATCGATGATGCCCCTGGCGATAGGCAATCCCAGCCCAGGCCCGCCCCCCTTGAAGTCGCTCCGGCTGCTCGAATGGTGCAGGAGCACATCCCCCAGCCGTCCAAACTTCTGGAAGATGCGCTCCTGGTCTTCGGGGTCAATTCCGATGCCGGTATCTTCAATGGTGACCTCAATGAAACCGGGCAACTCGCGGCCGCTCACCGTGATGCGCCCTCCGTCGGGCGTGAATTTGATGGCGTTGTTTACCAGGTGCATGAAAGCCTGGTACAGGCGTTCGGGGTCTCCGTAGGTCATCTTGTGCAAAACCTGGCGACGGCTTATCTCAAAATGCTGCCGCCGCTCGCGTATCAAAGGGGTAACTTCGCGTCGCAGAATATCCAGCACCTGGTCAACCCAGAGCGGTTGAAACGTGATTTGCAGCAGATTGTTGTCAATCAACGAGACATCCAGCATATCGTCAATGATGCGCTGTAAACGCGCCGTTCCGCCAGAGATGCCGTCCAGCAAAGGCCGCACCGTGCCGGCAGCAATATCCTCCGGGAGCACATCGCGCAGCATGGCGGCATAGCCTTCAATGATGGTCAGCGGCGTCTTCAATTCGTGCGCCGCCACCGAGATGAAGCGCGATTTGTTATCGTCCAGGCGTTCCAATTCCCGTTGGGCCAGTTCCGCCCGCTCCACGAGCACCCCGATACGGCGTTCCATCTCCTGCTTTTGGACGTAGGTTGTGACGCGAATTTGCACCGGCACGAGGGTCTCGAAAAGCAGCACCACATCTTCCGGTTCCAGCAAGTCGCCCCCCAACTCATAAATCAGTCCGAACAGACGAGTGTAGATATCGCCCACCTGCGTCTCGCTGTCCTCCAGGGCTGTTTGCGTCAGCGCCTCCACCCACTGGTCAGCGAAACGCTCCAAAGGAGCAGCATCCCCACTGACCACGGCATTTTGCAACCGGTCGAAAAACTGCCGCAACTCCTCCCGAAAACTCTCCTGCACATCCCGAACATGCGAGAGACGCTGCGCGGCACGCTTCAGCCAGATAGGGCGGATGGTCTGCAAGAGTTCTAAAATGCGCATCAATCCTCCGGAGCAAGGGCAAGCGTCCAGTGCAATAGGGTATCGCCCACCACCTGTAAACTGCGGGGAGAGACCTTATCGGCGGTGTCCTCCACGGTATGCCAGTAGGGGTAATCGAAGTCAATCAAGTCCACAGCAGGCGCGCCCAACTGCCGGAAAGGGATGTGGTCATCCAACATGCGGTATTTGTACTGCGGAATGAAATACTGCTCATATCCCAGGGAAGCAGCCGCATCCCAGATTTGACGCGTCACCTGCGGGTCGGAATTCTGTTCCATGTAGATGTTCAGGTCGGCATCGCCAATCATATCCACGACGACGACCGCATCGGGGAGAGAGGGGAGGCTTTGGGCAAACGCGCGTGACCCCAGAATCCAATCCCAGCCCGGAATCTCTCCGTTATCTTCCCCGTCGAAGAAGACCAGCCAGATTTGGGGCTGCTCCCGTTGTGGAAAGGTGCGCGCCAGTTCGAGCAATACCGCTACCCCCGAAGCCCCGTCGTTGGCCCCCGGGACCGGCGTAGCGCGGTATTCGGGGTGCGGGTCGTGGTCGGCTCTCAGACGGTTGTCGTAATGCGCCCCGAGGATGACCCACGGACGCCCTTCGCCCCGCTTCCCGACCAGGTTGTAGAGGTCGTGCCCCATTGCCTGGGCGGGGAGAGTCTCAGCCTGCCAGCCGTTATCTTGCAAAGTCTTCAAAATCCAGGCGCGGGTCTCGGCATGGGATTCGCTGCCCGGCAGGCGCGGCCCCAGCGCCATCTGGTAGAGGACGTCCTGATAGGCGCGCTCCCCGTCGAAAGTCTGGGGCGCGGCGGGGCGCGACGGCGAG
>DRKV01000482.1 GCA_011051635.1 Chloroflexota bacterium
CTCCTGCCCGCTGTTTTGGAGCATCGCCCAGGCCAGGTTCAGGTCGTTGACGAAGGTCTTGACCTTGCGCGGGTTGAGGGCCGCGCCGGTCACCAGCAGACGCCAGGCATCCCCCAGGGCCTCCTCGGCAGCCGGGTAAGCGTGGATGAGGCTCTGCATACTCTCGTGCGTGGCGGGCGGCAGGCGGAAGCGCAACTGGATGATTTTTTCCAGGTAATCGCGGGCCTCCTGCGCGTCCACGCCGGCCCGGGCGTACTGCTTCGCCACCGCCTGCTGCAACACTTCGGCATCCGCCCCCAGGTAGAAGACGCAGCCCTCCTTGTCCAGAAACAATTTGACGGCCTCCAGCACCTGCACCATTTTCTCCGGCAGGCAGCGGTCCAGGTCGTCGATGAAGACCACCAGCACCCCGTTTTCGGATTCGATGCGCCGCGCCAGCGGGTCACGGTGTACCCAGACCGCCAGCAAGCGCTCGAAGGCCTCATCGAACAGGTCCAGGATGGCGGTCTTTTGCGCCAGCGGGGTCTCCTGCGGCGTGCCGGTGCTGAGTTGCAGCCCGGCGTCGCCCAGTTTGAGTGAAAACCATCCCAGGACGGTATCCACCACGTCGCGGCGCGGGTAGGTGGGGTCGAAGACTCTGGCGGCGGCCTTTGAGAACCAGTCATCGGCGGCCATCTCCCGCAAGATGCGCCGGATGAGTGCCACCAGCAGGGCGTCTTCGTCGTTGTACTTCCAGGCGTTGAACCACACCGTGCGGCAGGGGCGGAAGGTCTGCTCGGGATTCTCATCGGAGCCGCAGAGTTGCATCACGGCGGGCTTCGTCCGGTCGTAGAGGACCGCGGTCTCGTCCAGCAAATGCTTGATGCGCCGCAGGAGGGTGGTCTTGCCGCTGCCCCACGGCCCGCTGATGCCGACGGTCAGGGGCGTGGGCGTGCGCCTGTCGGCGGCCAGCCGCGCCAGGGTGACGGCGAACTCGTCGAAGTTGAAGAGGGCCTCGTCCTTGTCCCTCAGCGGCCAGTCGTGCAGGATGTCGGGAGTGAGCCAGGTTCTTTTGTCGTTTTTGTCGGGCATGGAGGGAAGGGGGAAGGATGAAGGCGGAATGGTGAATGGTGAAGGCAGAATGACGAATGATGAATGCAGAAATTATACCCGCGTTCATTCGGCGGGGTGGGGTAGAATGGACGGTGGACGATGGATGATGGACGACGGACGATGGACGACGGATGGTGGACGGTGGACGACGGACGGTGGACGATGGACGGTGGACGACGGTCTGCGGTCTACGGTCCACGGTCTCTGGTCTACGGTCCACGGTCTACGGTCTCCCGTCCGCCCCACACACACCCCCTGACACGTGATACTTGATACTTGATACGTGACACCTGATACCCCCATGAAACTCCCCCTCCTCCTCATCGCCCTCCTGAGCGCTTTCGCCCTGTGGGGCGCGGCGCGGGTGCCGTTTCACCCCGATGAGAGCACCCAACTCTTCACCAGCGCCGATTTCGACCTGCTCCTCACCCATCCCCGGGCGCTGGGCTGGCAGCCCGGCAGGGATGAAGACCTGCGCCAGCGCTACCGCCTGCTGGACGCGCCCCTGACGCGCTATCTGCTCGGCCTGGGACGCACTCTCGCCGGTCAGCCGCCCCTCCCCGCCGATTGGGACTGGGGCAAGACCTGGGCCGAGAACGCCGCGGCGGGTGCGCTCCCTTCGCCGGAGCTGCTCCGGGCGGGGCGAATGGCGGTCACGGCCCTCCTGCCCCTGACCCTGTGGCTCTTCTACCTGACGGGGTACGCTCTGGGAGGCCGGCGGGGCGGGCTGGCAGGCGTCCTCTTGCTGGGGCTGCACCCCCTCGTCTTGCTGCACGCCCGGCGGGCGATGGCCGAGGGCGCCCTGCTCTTCGGGGTGACGTTTACGCTCTGGGCGCTGCTGGCCGCGCCCTCCCGCAGGCGCCCCGGCTGGCTGGGGCTGGCCCTGGGGCTGGCCGTCAACGCCAAACAAAGCGCGTTGGCGCTGGTTCCGCTGGCGGGGGTGGACGGTGGACAGTGGACCGTGGACTGTGGACGGGGGACAACGGACGGTGGACGACGGACGGTGGACGGTGGACGATGGACGAGGGACGACGGTCTACGGTCTACGGTCTACCGTCTACCGTCTGTGGTCTGTGGTCTACTCTCCACCGTCCTCGTCCTCCTCACCCTCACCGCCCTCCTCAATCCGGTCTTCTGGCCGCACCCTGTTTTGGCTATACGCAGCGCAATCCATCTGCGGGCCGATTTGGCCGCCCGCCAGGCCGCCGACACCGCCCGCCTGGCCCCCGAAACCCTGCTGGATACGCCCGCCAAGCGCCTCATCGCCCTGGTCGGCAATCTCTACCTCACCCCGCCACGCTTCGCCGAGGTGGGCAACTACACCGCCGAGACCGCCGCGGCGGAGGCCGCTTACCTCGCCAATCCCCTCCACGACTGGGGACGCGGCCTGTACGGGGGCGCGCTCTTTCTGGCGCTGACTCTCCTGGGGATGGGGCGCGGGGTACGGGAAATCTGGAAAGGGCGCACCGCCTTTGGGGAAGCGCAGGCAGCCCGGAAGGTGGCCTGCCTTCTGGGGGCTACCGCGCTCCAGGGGGGCGCGCTGCTCCTGATGATTCCCCTCCCCTGGCAGCGCTACGTCATCCCCCTCCTCCCGATGGTGGTTTTGTGGCAGGCATACGCCTTTAAACGGGTGGGGTAGGGGAAAAGGCAATGCCTTTCCCTACCCTAAGCCCCTCCTGATGACGGTTTTGTGGCAGGCATACGCCTTTAAAGCGCAAGACCTCACGGGTCGGGCGGACGCGTGAGGTCTTGGGAGGGGGGAAATCTCACCCCAGGTATTCGCGCAGTTTGCGGCGGATGGCGGGGTGACGCAGGCGGCTGAGGGCCTGGGCTTCAATCTGGCGGACGCGCTCGCGGGTGACGCCCATTTTGCGGCCTACTTCTTCGAGGGTGTAGGCCTGCCCGTCCAGGAGGCCGTAGCGGAGTTGCAGGATGCGTACCTCGCGGGGCGGGAGGCCCTCCAGGACGCCCTCCAGATGCTCGCGGAGGAGGTTGTAGGTGGCGGTCTCGTCGGGCGGGGGGATTTCCTCGTCCTCGATGAAGTCGCCCAGGACGGAATCTTCCTCGTCGTCGGTGGGGGTCTCCAGGGAGAGGGGACGCCGGGCCACCTGAATCATGTTCTCCACCTTCTGGGGGGTGACTTCGAGGGCTTCGGCCAGTTCTTCCACCGTGGGGTCGCGCCCCAG